>JAZFTY010000200.1:0-5437 GCA_036446935.1 Acidobacteriota bacterium
TGGTAGCGTCGTTTGGTGCGAGGGCGTGCATGTGCCCGTTTATGATGAGGCGGGTCATTGGATTGCTACCGAGGGTATTTCTCGCCATATTACCGATGGTGAGCGATCCCAAACCAGCCTGTAACCGGGATTATTCATAAAGTCTCTGCTGCCCCATCTCTCTCCTAGCCCGGATAATGCATAGGTTTTCGTCACGAAGCGGGGGCCGGAAAGCGCCGGCCTGAGTGCGTTGCGCCACGGGCGACAGAGGCTCCCGCAAGCGTACTGTAGGGTACGCTGAGGAGGCCGACGGAGTGGGCACCCGCTTTGCGGGTCGCGCAGTCAGGCCGAGTGATTTCGGTGATGCAGTAGAGAATTTATGCATAATGCGGGCTAGAGGCTTCTGGGTGGGACTGGTACAATACGGCGCCATAGAGCCAGGTAAAAGGTCCTACTCAAAACGCAATCACTGGGGAGGTGATGGTATGAAAAAGTCCTTTGTTGCCGTGACGGTCTTGCTGTTTAGCGCGTTCCTCTGCTTTGGCGGGCTGGTTGCGCAGAGTTCAGATCTGGAAGCTCCTCGAGCGCCCAAACGGGTGCGGGTCACGAAATTAGAGCAGGTTTTACCCAATGCCCGAATCCTGGTTCGTCGACCCTGGAGTTGGTTGGTGGGCGCCCAGTACGGATTAGGCCTCAAGGAAGGGGAAAAACTTCTGATCGTGGCCAGCCGCATCGAGCCGCTGGTGGCGCAGGCCCTTGCCGTGGCGGCCCAGGAAATGGGGGTCACAACCGATGTGGTGGCCAGGGACGTTGCCAGCCTGTTGAATCGAATGGGTCGAAACGAGTTGGATTACGAGCATTTTGATCCCACCAACTATTTGGGACTTCGTGGGCTGATTTCCCGGGTGGTGCCCAGCTGGCTTGCCACCATGATTGAAGATTACGACGTGGTTCTCGGTTTTCAGGCCCGGGGAACCCACTATGGGAAGGTCGGGAAAAATTTAAACATTCGTTCTTCCAGCATCGATTGGTCCAGGGCCGAGGTATTGGCCTCGGCGGCCGTCAGCTACCCCGATGAATTGCTGGAACTGATCGCTGTGAAGACCTGGCAAAAGTACATCTACGGCAAGACGATTCACGTGACCGATCCTCTGGGAACTGATTTTACCTTTAGCCTGGATAACACCAATCGTGAGCGCTTCAAGGAGACTCGGGGGATGGCCACCTATGGTGAGCTTTCCCTGGATCGGCCCATTGCTCATGAAGTCCATCCCGACACCGAGCCCTATCTCACTGCAGAACCCGATGCGCGAGGGGTTATGGTCACCCGGCAGGCGGGCTTGATTCCCACCATCCGGTTGTATGTGGAAGGTGGGCAGGTGGTCCGCGTTGAAGGAGGTGGAGCTGCAGGCGAGAACATCAAAACAGCTCTGGAGCGTTTCAAGAACATTCAATTTCCCGGCTACTATCCTGGGCCCGGTATCGGATGGATGGAAGAGATTGCCCTGGGAACCAATCCCAAGGTGGGTCCCGCCGGCCCCATACGAAGACGCTCGGGAATGCTTCATATGGCCTTTGGGACGGATCGTTACAACCGGGTCTCCGATGATGTTCCCACCCTTCCCTCCAACCACCGGGATATGAATTTCTTTTACTACGTCACCTTCGAGGTGGATGGCGAGAAGCTGGTGGATCGAGGGCATCTGACGGTGCTGGATGATCCGGAGGTCCGAAGGGTTGCGGCCAAGTATGGCGATCCGGACGTATTGTTACGGGAGGATTGGATTCCTGAATTCGACGAACAGTCGGGTCAGATCATTTACCCTCCCTATGAAAACGACTAGCCCGTATGATGCATAATCCGGGCAACGAAAGAGTGTGTAACGAGCGAGGTACAACATGGCAAGAATTTGGGATGCCTTTCTGACGGAAAGGGATAAAAAGGTTTTCGGCGCCGCCGGATATGGACGTGAGGCTGAGCTCAAGGGGAGGCCTGCCCTCCTCGTTATCGACGTCAACTTTGGATTCGTTGGCGACCGCCCGGAAGAGATCTTGGATTCTATCCGGAAGTTTCCCAATAGCTGCGGTGCGGACGGGTGGCAGGCCATGGATCGGCTGGTCCCGGTGCTGGAGGCGGCGCGTGAAAAATGTCTACCCATATTTTACACCACAGGCGATCAAGAGCATCCGTTTCTGGATCGACACTCCTGGGGCGTGAAGAACAAGCGAGTGGACCAGTGGCGGGGAACTTCTCAAGAGACCAAACTTCAAGCCAATGAAATTCCTGACTTGATCGCCCCCAAGCCCGGGGAAGTGTGCATCACCAAGAAAAAACCCAGTGCTTTTTTCGGCACACCTCTTTCCCAGTATCTGATCACGTTGGGTGTCGATCAACTGCTCTGTTGCGGCACCACAACCAGCGGTTGTGTTCGAGGCACCGTGATTGATGCCTTCTCTTTCGGATATCGTGTGGCCGTGATCGAAGACTGCACCTTCGATCGAGGCCAGGCCTCTCATGCCATCAACCTCTTTGATATGGACCAGAAATATAGCAACGTGGTTTCCTCAAAGCGGATCATCGAGTACATCGAAGGCTTGTCCGCAGAACTTTTCCCGGATTGGGCTGAGGCTGTGGTCTCCGTTGTCGTGTAAGAAAACAATGTCCACACAAGTTTCATCTATTGAGGAAGCGAGGCACTATGCCTGAAACAAAATACGATGTGGCGATCGTGGGTGCCGGTTTTTCGGGACCCATTATGGCTGCCAAAATCGCTGAGAAGGGTGTAAATCCGCGAAACGGTGAGCGGTTGAAGGTCGCGCTGATTGAGGCTGGACCTTACTTTAAGGGAGCCCCTCGACCCGGTTATGGTTCTGCTTTGCGGCGTCAGATGTTCACCAATCTGGAGGATGGTTACGCTGGGACCTACCTCTGGAACAATGACCGGAGTCTGGCCAAAATCGTGGGTGGAAGCTCGCTCCACTGGGGCGCCCAGGCGTTCCTGCCCTTTCCAGCCGATTATCTCCATTGGCAGCGGGAGACAGGTCTGGACTGGACCGAAGACAAACTGCGCAGCGCGGTGGCTGAAATCCGCCGGGAATTCAACATCCACCAATATCCGGACGAAATTGACACACCAGGCAACCAGCTTTTTTACGATGTGGCCAAGAAAATGGGGCTCGATCCAAAGCGGCAGGAGGGAGCCCGCCGGAACTGTATCTATTGTGGTTTTTGCAATAGCCCCATGATGTGTAAATACGATTCGCGTGCCAGCACCATGGTGACCTATATTCCGGTTGCCGAGAAGAACGGAGTGGAGATCATTCCCGACACTTATGTGGAGAAGATCCGGATTGAAGCCAGAGGAGAACGGGGGATTGCCCGCTCGCTGCACTGCATTACAGATGGTTCTCGCTACGAAATTGAGGCCGATAAAATTATCGTCACAGGCGGCTATATGGGTTCTCCACTGCTGCTCCTGCGCTCCGGCTATGGGCCCCGGGAATGGAAGGGGAATCCCATCATCGTGGAGAATCCCAATGTCGGAAAGCACATCGATGGGCATCCTCGTGCGGGGGGAGGTGTCAGCGCACTCTTTGAGGAGCCGATGGGAGATGGAGAGTTAGGAAATATCGGGGGATATTTCATGATTCACGATGATCGGGCCGATGGTGAAGGGAGGCTCCTGTTCCGGGCGGGCTTTGGGAGCTCCCGCTTGCCCTCTCAGTCGGCCCTCAATACCTTTGCGCCGCTCTATGGCCGCGAGCACAAGAAGTTCATGCGCGAGAAGGGAATCCTGCGCACAGGAGCCCTTTCCCCCAGTGTCAGTAAGCCCTCGGGACGCTGGTCCATCGACCCGGATGGAAAACTTCTCTATGGGGGAGATCACAGCCTGACCCTCAGACGGGTTAAAGAGGGATCCCAGATTGCCCGTGAAGTCCTGGAGCAGATGGGAGCTGCTCAGATCAGGTCAGCTCGGATTCCATCGAACCTCTCACCGAGAACGGGCGGTTCCCACAGAGTGGGCTCCTGCCGGGCGGGAGTGGATTCCAAGACCTCTGTGGTTAACCCCTACTTCGAGTCCCACGATGTGGATAATCTGTTCGTCTGTGATGGAAGCGCCATTCCTCGAGTGACCACGGGCAACACCGGAACGCCGCAGGCGTCGATCACCGTCTTTGCGGCCAGTCGCCTCATCGAGCGTCACTTTAAGCGGTAGGACCCAGGAAGGGAAAAGTTATGTCCAAGAACAAGGTATCGAGGAGAGATTTTCTTAAGAAGACAGGCTCGGGGGCCACGGGAACGGCCGTGGCTCTGGCCAGCATACAGACTCCCCAGGCTGTCCCGGCCGCCCTGGATGGGGATCCGGAGGCTGTGGTGGCTGCCCTGGGCGATGTGCTGATTCCTTCCGATCCGGGAGATCCTGGATACAGGACACTGGAACCCTACAACATCACGGCTGAGGTGATGAAGGATTTGCCAGTGAGCGATGAAGAACTGGTGCTCTTGAACAGCCAGGCCGGAGAGTTGTTCCCGGGGAAGACCTTTGTGCAGCTGAAGGAAAGGGATCGAGAGAGCTATTTTGATTCGGTTTTCGCGGGTGAGAGAGGAGAGGAACTTCGGCAGACCTTAGGGAGAATTCGACAGAGGGTCTTCCGGGTGTTTTACAAGAATTACCCCGAGCACGCCTTGCCGCGAGATGGTCAGGGAGTGCCCATTCTTCCTCAGGGAGACACCCACCAGATCACCAATCCAAATACGAAGCAGTTGGCGACGGGATGGGATGTGAGCGGTTTCATGGGGCCCCTGACCTGGGAGGAAGAGCAGCGTCGGCGATCCATTGTTGAAAAAATAGATTGGATCGAATAATCTAAGTGGCACTAAGGGCACTAAAAACAGGAGAGGTCAACCATGAAGAAGGACGTATCGAGAAGGGATTTCCTGAAGACCACAGGAATGGGGGCAGCTGCTATTCCCACGACGCTGGTAGGGATCAGCACCGGGCAAGTCCAGGGGCAAGCAGCGACGGTGGATCGTACGGCGGTCATAGCCGCGCTGGGGGATACCATCATTCCCAGCGATCCTGGTGATCCAGGCTACCGGACCCTGGAGCCATACAACATCACGGCCGAAGTGATGAAGGGGCTCACCGGGCTCTCGGATGACAATCTGGCGGTCTTTAACAACAGTGCCGCTTCTTTCTTTTCGGGCAAGACCTTTTTGGATTTGAGCGAGGCTCAGCGGGCCGATTACCTGAACCTGATCATCGACGGGAGCAAGATCACCGATCAGCAGCTGCGAGGGCAGCTGCAAAGTGTTTACCGTCTCACCCGGATACGGGTGTTGGTCATCTACTATCAGAATTATCCGGAGCACCGGCTGCCGCGAGATGCCAACGACGTTCCCATTCTGGCACCGGGAGACACTCACCAGATCACCAATCCCAACACCGACCGGTTG
>JAZFTY010000201.1:0-10615 GCA_036446935.1 Acidobacteriota bacterium
GAAATGGACATCTTTTTGCCGAACCCGGAAGAAGAGTTGGTCCCTCCGACCGAAAAAGCGGAGGTCCCCATTTGCAGGGTCACCAGATCGGAGAAGCTGCGGCCATTGAGAGGCAAATCACGAATCTTGTTTTGATCGACTAAACCGGATATGGTGGAAGTGGTCGTCTCTACCGTGGGCGCTTCACCCGTCACCACCACGCGCTCGCTAATCGCGCCAATGCTCAGCACCAGATCCACCACAGCATGGCGACCCACCGTGAGAGTGAGGCCGCTTCGCACCGCCGTCTGGAAACCCGCTAAAGAGGCCGCTACTTCGTAATTTCCGGGCACCAACTCGGGAACCGTATAACGGCCCTCATCATCACTGACCGTGGTTCGACTGGTGCCTCGGTCGACATCGGTAACGGCAAGTTCCACGCCGGGTATCACGCCTCCGGTTTCATCCGTCACCGTGCCGGAAATCGTGGCATTTGTTGTTTGGGCCACTAGGGTGACTGATACGAAAAGTGTCACCAGTAGGCTTAAAATCAGTGGGCTCATCCACCTATTCTCAATCATGAAGTACCTCCAAAATGTGTCGCTGACCTTGAATATCTATGGTTCAGACTGAATGTTTGATCGAATCGACGAAAAGTTTCATAAAAGCGATGTGAGTGCTGAGCTCACTTCCATTCGCAGATGACGCCTGCTTGAAACGCATAGCATAGGTGGTCCCTTCAGTAACCTAAGTTACAAGACATCCGATCTTTAACTTTCCTTAGAGCTTCGCAATTCCTATGCCAGCAAGACGAATCTTGCCGCAAACCGTAGTAACGGTTAGTTTAATAAACTTACCACCCGTTCCGATAATCGCCTCCGGCCTTTCGTTCTGGGGCATTTACCGCATCCATAGTGCCCTTTCACCCCAGTAACCCATCGGCCAGGCGCAAAACTGTGAGCCTAGGACGCTCACCCGAGTAAATCCTTCAACCCCACCAAAGCCTGAATGAACCCTTCACGGTCGGTCCAATGAACCGCCCCAGCGGGAGGGCCTTGCAAACCCAGTGGCGGGCCAGTGCCTAGTTTCAAAGGGACATTGCCGGTGTGTTTGCAGCGGATTCCTATCCTATCGGTAATCTACTTGCGAGGCCTGTAGATTGGCATACCAATACCAGGAGGCCAGGCCGCAACCCAAATCACGGCTCTAGTACTCTGACTTCCGCTCTGTTAGAACAAACGGTGAGAGAGTTAGTTCAGCTTGCTCTCAGAACGTCCCCTTGGGTGATGTCACCCAGGTACAGGTCTTTGACCTGCCTGCGCGCTGACAGAGCCGAATGGTTCCAAAATACACCATTTCCTAACCACTACGAACTGCCACCCCCTGCAAACCAAGGACTTAAGCTCCTTCCTCCCTCACCATAGAACCCCTCCAAAAAAAAGATGGACGCCTTACCTCTCTCTTTGGCATACATCTTGCGAATACTACTGTCTTACTTCACTGCAATAGATGAAAGACTGAGGATTTACGATGTTTAAGATAGGGATGGATACCGGAGGAACCTTCACAGACTTAATGATTGTTGAAGAGGGCAGCGAGATTCGGTCACTCAAGACACCTTCCAGCCCAGAGGATCCGTTTGAAAGTGTTGTGGCGGGTTTAAGTCGAGTGGCTGAGGGATATAAGCTGGATATAAAGCAATTGCTTTCCAAGGTCGGCCTGTTTATCTATGGGACGACGATTGTCTCCAACGCGCTCATAACCAGAAGCGGTGTGAAAACCGGTCTGATCACAACAAAGGGATTCGAAGATATCATCTACTTTCGGATGGGGAAGAAGTGGGGATATACGGTCTACGACTATAAGATCACTTTCCCAAAGCCTTTAGTTCCTGGCTACCTGCGGATTGGCGTGGATGAGCGGATTCGGTACAACGGGGAGGTAGTGACTCCCCTGGATGAAGGTGATGTGAAAGCAGCGGTGGCCACATTCAAGAAGCACGGAGTCGAATCGATTGCCGTCTGTTTCCTCAATTCCTATGAAAACGGTTTTCACGAAAAGCGGGCAGCGGAAATATGCCGAGCCGAGTTTCCAGAGGCTTATATCGTGGAGTCTTCCCAGGTTCTGCCGAAAATCCGTGAATGGGAGCGCTTTCACACGGCCGTGGTCAGCGCCTATGTGGGGCCATTGATTCAAAACTATCTCGGGAAAATGGAGCGCTTTCTGACGGAAAACAAGCTCAAGGGCAGTTTTCTGATCATGCAGGCCAACGGAGGTGTGCAAAGCGTGAAGGAGACTGTCCGTCGAGCAGCTCTAACGCTCAATTCGGGGCCCAGCGCCGGCCCCTCGGCGACACTTCTATACGACAGGCTTCTGGATTTGAACAAGATTGTCTCCATCGACATGGGGGGGACTAGCCTGGATATCAGTCTTGTTGTGAATAAATCAATCCCGACCACTACCAGGCAATTTATTGGGGATGGCCGGATCGCGTTCAAGATGATCGATTGTCACAATATAGGAGCGGGAGGCGGGAGCATCGCTGGGTTTGACCCGATGGGCCTCCTGAAAGTAGGCCCTGAGAGTGCCGGAGCTTCTCCGGGCCCGATCTGCTATGGCAAGGGAGGTGATCAAATCACCGTGACGGATGCAAACCTCATCCTAGGATATATCCCGGTGGACAACTTCCTGGGAGGGGAGATGAAGCTTGATTACGATACCACCGCCAGGGCCATGGAGTCACTGGCCAAGAAAATGGAAATGAACATCTATGAGGTTGCCCACGCCATCTATACAGTGGTCAACCACAATATGGCCTCTGCAACCCTCGGATTTGTAGTGGAGAGGGGATACGATCCCAGAGACTTTACGTTGATCGTGGGAGGAGGAGCAGGTCCGGCTCATGTGGCTATGGTTGCAGAGGGATGCCATATCCCTCGGGTCATCGTTCCAAAATTCAGTTCGAACTACTGCTCATTTGGGATGCTGTTCACAGACATTATTCATGACTACGTCCGGTCCTACCGCGTTCTGACCAGTCAGGCGGATCTCGCAAAGTTGAATATGTTTTATGAGGAAATGGAAAGAGAGGCGATGGAGACCCTGACTGCGGAGGGAGTTGAGCCCGGTGATTGCCTCTTAACCCGGAGTGCGGAGATGCGTTATGCAGGACAGTACAGAGAGCTGGAGGTGCCAATCCCGGGCGGCAAGCTGACCGAGGACAGTATCCAGAAGATCGAGAAGACTTTTCATAGACGACATGAGGATGTCCTCCTGTTTTCCTCCAAGGAAGGGCTGCCTCAGATCGTCTACCTTGCGGTGAAGGCCGTGGGGAGGGTCTGGAAGCCAAAGCTACAGGAAATACCAAAGGGGGGGGGAAAGGCCCCGCAGGCTCGATCTCGCCAATGCTTCTTTGAAGGGAAAATGATGGAGACCGCCATTTATGATGGGGATAAGCTATTACAGGACCATGTGATTCCAGGTCCTGCTATTATTGAGGAGAAGGCTACGACCGTGGTGATCCCCCCTGGATTCTCCTGCCGTGTTGACCAATATGGGGGTTACAATTTGGAGAAAACCAATTAAGTCTCAGGAGTTTCAAGGGGACTGTAACTTGATATCAGCATCAACCCGGGACACGGATCGGTAAGGGAATACTGGGTTCTCACATCAGTAGCAAAATGAAGGAAAGTAAAAGAAGGGAGAGCGAAGCGAATGATACAACCCTATGAGATTATGGGTATCCAGTCCAATATCCGCCAGGTATTCCGGGATAAAAAAGGTCCCCCTCGGCTTGAGGCAATCGAGGAAAACCTCGAGCATGCATTGTCGCTACTGGAAGGGCGGTTGTCGCCCGAGTGGAGTGTGTCGCCGAAGCTGGTGGTCTTTCCGGAATTTTTCCTGCAGGGCTACACCCCGGGACGCAGTATCCAGGACTGGATCGATATCGGAATAAGGATTCCCGGAAAAGAAAGTCGAATTCTGGGGAAGAAAGCCAAGGAGTTGAACTGTTACATCGCTGCCAACGTGTGGGAGTTCGATGAAGAGTGGCCCGGGAGGTATTGGGACACCACATTCATTGTGGATCCTTCTGGAGAGGTCATTCTTCGATACAAAAAACATTGTGCCCGCTTGGGGTACGCCTTCCCCAATGACGTACTGGATGAGTTTGTAAGACGACACGGAGACGAAGCGTTGTTTCCCGTGGTGGATACTCCCATCGGCAAGCTGGGTTGCTTCATCTGTTACGATTGCCACTTTCCTGAAGTGGCTCGCTGTCTGGCCATGAATGGGGCGGAGATCCTGATTCACTGTGACGGAAATCCTCGAGGAAATCTGGCCTATACCCAGGCCAAGGATCGGGCTATTCGTTCCCGGGCATGGGAAAATAAAGTCTACATTATCACCGTCAAAAGAGGGCACTGGTTGGACGGCGATCTTCCTTATGACGAGGGGGAAGGACAGACGGCCATCATCGATTATCAGGGACAGGATCTCTCGGTGGCCAGAACCAGTGGGGAGTGCACCATCAAGGCTGAGATCGATGTCGAAAGGCTCAGATACGCCAGGAGCCAGACCCGGCACAACTTTCTTCCCATGGTCCAGTCAGAAGTTTACGCCCGCTACTATAAGAGAGCTAGTCTGTATCCGGCCAATGTCTGGCAGGACAAGCCTGCTCAAAGTCTCAAAGAATTGCAGGAGGTCACTCAGAAACAGTGGGACAAGATGTACGAGCGGGGAATTTTTGTGAAACCGGAAGGGTGTTAACTGGATGAACTCGAGAGCCCGCATTTCTCACACCCAATCTACTGCGGCGGCAGATCTGGATCTTCCTGAACCCCGATAAAGATCCACAAAATGGCCGCCCCCAATGTGAAAAAGCCTGCCACCGTCCAGGCCGCCGGCCATCCGTACTGGTCCTTGATCAAGGGAGTCAGGATGGGCGAAAAAGCCCCTGCTACGGTGGTTCCCATATTCATCATGGCCCCGATCGTCCCGGCGTGGTTGGGCATGAGTTCGATGGCCGTGGTCCAGTAACAATTGGTCCCCAGAAATGCCAGGCCGAAGCCCAGCGACAGGAAAGCAATGGCCAGGTAATCGTTCTCGACCCTTCCTCCCAGAAACAGCAGCGGCAGGCAAGGGAGTTTTCCCCCCATCACGATGATACGACGGGCAGTTCTCTTGCCCACCCGCAGCATCAGCCGATCGGTCAGCCACCCCCCTAACGGCGCAGTCACGGTCATCGCCAGGAAGGGAAAGACGGCGAAGTAGGAGGCATTCATCGCGTCAAAACCCCGCTCATCGGTCAGGTAGCGGTAAAACCAGGCGAAATAGATGTACACGGTGTAGCCGATACAGACGTAGCTTGCAAACAATAAAGAGACGTCGCGGTTGGTGAGGATCTTCCTCCAGGGCGTTTTGGCCCGAGTGGTAGCAGAACCCGCCGGGGTTTGGGCTGAGCGGCCTCCACCAATGTACTCCAGCTCAGAGTCGTTGATGCGGGGGTGCTGCTGGGGCCACTCGGTTAAATTAAAAACCAGGACCAGACCCGTCAGGATGCCCACCAGGGCGCAGACGTAAAAGCTGATCTGCCAACTGTAGGAGACCACTAACCAGGCAACAATGGGTGAGGTGAGGGCCGCGCCCACTCCCAGGCCGGCAAAAATGGTTCCGATGGCCCGGCCCCGCTCCTGGGGAGGGAACCACCTGCCTGCCAGAGCCGTTGAACAGGGGTAGGAGACCGCTTCGGCCAGCCCGATCAGAAAGCGAACCAGGCAGATCGCCCCCACCACACCCAGCATTGAAACCAGTGGGCTGGCGGGGGCCAGCGGTGTCAAAGCGGTAAACAGAGACCACAGGAGGAGGGCGCTGACCAGGACCTTCTTGTATCCGAAGCGATCCCCAAGCCAGCCCCCGGGAATCTGAAACAGGGCGTAGCCGAGAACAAAGGCGCTGAAGATGGTGCCAAACTCCAGATCCGTCAACCCCAGCTCTTCGGACATCTGTTTCCCGGCAACCGATATGTTGATTCGGTCCAGGTAGGTCACCACGCTGATGAGAAACAGCAGTCCCAGGATTTGCCAGCGGATACGGGTCGGACCCTGCATCGGTCCTGGTTTTTCAACGGACGGGGTTTCCGGAGGCTGTCCCATGCTCAAGTCTGCCAGGTCTCCTCGGCGAATAGCTCTTCGACTTCAAGTTTTCTGGCCGACAATCCCTGTTCAAAGGAAGCCTGCGTCATTCGCTCCAGCAGAGCCTGATTCTTGGCGATTCCGTAAGGCCAGTGTTCGTCGCCGAACACCTCTTCGATCTCTTCCAGATCGCTCATCAGCCAGGGCAGTGCACAGGCCAAAACCCCGGTGCTGCGGAGCCGCTCGAGCTGGGTGGAGAGGGCCGATTGAAAGGCGTCAAGGATCGATTTGGCGGCCCAGGGATGTTCCTGGTAGATCTCCTTGCGGATGACCACCAGGTGCATGATCGGAAAAAAGCCGGTCCGTTTGTAATAGTCCTTCTCCACACTCCGGTAGTCTGGAAACAAACGCTCAATGTGGGCGGCCCTTCCGAAGCATTCCGGCTTGGTCGGTCCGATCAGAGCGTCCAGCTTTCCCTCTTCCAGGAGCTGACTCAGGGTCTCGCCGGGGCCGATTCGACTGAGATGAATATCGGGGGGCATGTCGACGTGAAAGCGCTCCGGCTCATCGGGCGTGTTGAGACCTCCCTCGGACCACTCAATTTGATTCGCCTTGATACCGAAGTCATCCTGCAGGAAGGTGCGTTGCCAGAGGGCGGCGGTGGTCTGGTACTCCACCATTCCCAGGCGCTTGCCGGCCAAATCTTCGGGTCGGTTGATGCCCGAGCGGCGGTTGACGAAAACGTATCCGTGGCGAAAGTTTCGCGAGGGGAAGGCGGGAATACCGACGTAACGGTCATCCCCGCGAGATTTCAGAATCATGAAGGTGGAGGTGGACATCTCGGAGACGTCGACGTCCCCCTCCTGGGCGATCTGTCGAAACAGCTCTCCCGGCCCCTGCGCCTGTGACTGCAAAACGATACCTTCCGGTTTGACGGTTCCATCCAGCAGTGGGCGCGTGCGGTCGTAGTTATCCACGCAGGTGAAGCTCAACTGCAGATCGGTCCCGGTCTGCTCTCCTCCCCCCTGATTGGTCCCCCGGCTACAAGCCGCAGTTCCCAGGCTCAAGGCTCCCAGTTGAGCCAGCCAGAAACGACGTGTTATTTTGCCACCCGACAGGTGACTGAGCGACGATGATATCGACATGGTTGACACCTCCTCCTTGAAGTTTGTACCCGTTTGTACCATAAACAATGCGCACGCCACTACCAAAATTAGGATCCTGGCCCGCACTTCTCACACCCCCTCTACTGCATCGGCGCAATGATCCGGCCTGACTGTGTTGCACTCCTTCGGCCTCCTCAACGTACCCTACAGTACGTTTGCGGGGACCTCGGTCGCGCGCCTTACCAGGCCGGCCCTTCCGCCGCTTCGTGACGAGCAGGTGTGAGAAGTGCGGGCTAGACCTTTCATTTTTCTTTTGAAATGGGGATCAGATACACTGTTGCGACACTACAGAACAATTGAAAACCGGAAAGGAGCCGCCCTTCAATGTATAGAGTTGCAGTCGATACGGGAGGAACATTTACTGACGTTATTGTATCGGGCCCGGGCGGGGTCCTGGAGTATGCCAAGGTTCCCACCACCGAAGAACTTGAGGTCTGCCTGACCCAAGGGTTGGAGAAGGTCGCTTCCCGCCTTCAACTGAATTTGCAGCAGTTCCTTGCTCAGGTTGAGCTGGTCGTTTATGGGACCACAGTGGGGACCAATGCTCTGCTGACTCGAACGGGGGTCAAGGTTGGAATGATTACGACCAAAGGCTTCGAAGACATCCTCTACCTTCGGCAGGGGTGGAGGCCAGGGGCGACGATCTACGACTATACCATCCCTTACGTTCGGCCCTTTGTGCCCGGTTATCTGAGATTCGGTGTCCAGGAGCGTCTCCTCTGGAATGGCGAGGTGCAAACGCCTCTCAATGAGGATGAAGTGATGGATGCCGTGAAAAAGATGAAGGCACAGGGCGTTGAGTCCATTGTCGTTTGCTTCCTCCATTCCTATGAAAATGCCGACCATGAAAACAGAGCAGCTGAGATATGCCGCAGGGAGTTTCCAGAGGCCTATGTGATCACGAGTTCAGAGGTTTTGCCCAATATCCGCGAGTACGAGCGTTTCAGCACCACGGTGATCAGCGGCTACATTGGTCCACCGGTGGTTCGCTTCCTGTCCCGGGTCGAAAAGTCTCTGGAAGGGCTCAAAGGGAGTCTGGTGATCATGACTGCCAACGGGGGAGTACAGACTGCAGAAGAAGTTTCCAAAAGAGCCGGTCTGATCCTGAACTCCGGACCCAGTGCCGGACCGGTGGCGGCTCTTTCGGTGGCACACACCGTGGAGGAAGAAGAACAGAAGTTCATTTCCACCGATATGGGGGGAACCAGCTTCGACGTTTGCAGCATCACCTCACACGACATCCCCACCACCAGCTCCCAGGTTTTCGATGGTGAAATCATCGGATTCAAGATGGTCGACTGCTTAACCATGGGAGCCGGGGGAGGCAGCATTGTGAGATTCGACCGACTGGGAATGCTTCGGGTCGGCCCCGAGTCGGCAGGTGCGGTTCCTGGACCTGCCTGCTACGGCAAGGGGGGGTCACAAGTCACGGTGACCGATGCGGACCTGCTTCTGGGATACGTGTCCCCGGAGTGCTTCCTGGGGGGTGAAATTCCATTGGACAGGGCCGCGGCGGAGGAGGCCATGGCCAAGTTGGCCGCCAAGATGGAGCTGGAACCGACGGAGGCGGCCCACTCGGTCTATCGTCTGGTCAATACCGATATGGCCAATAAGATCTCGGAGTATATGGTGGAGCGGGGACACGACCCCAGAGACTTCGTCCTGGTTGCGGGAGGAGGGGCGGGTCCGGTCCATATGGTCGATACGGCAAGCCGCCTGGGGGTCAAGAAAGTCATCATCCCCAAGTTCGCCTCCCTATACTGCTCCATCGGATTGATGTTTGCCGACCTGGTCCATGACTACGTCAAACCCTATACGGTGGAGCTCGACGGGGCGGATCTCGAGAAGTTGAATGGGTTCTACGATGAGATGGTTCAGAGTGCCATGGAATCACTCAAGAGAGAAGGTGTCAGTCAGGAGTCCATATCGATCATTCGAACCGCCGAAATGAGGTATGTGGCCCAGTTCAGAGAAATTGAGGTTCCCATCCCCTTTGAGAAGGTAGGGGAGAAAGAGCGAGCCCAGCTCAAGGAGATCTTTGACAAGAAGCATGAAGAACTCCTTTTGTTCTCGACACCCCAGAACCCGGCCCAGTTCATTTCTCTTCGCTTGAAAGCGATCGGGGCCATGGCCAAACCCGAGTTGCCGACCATTGGTGTCGGGGAAGAGGACCCATCCGCCGCCCTAAAGGGTGAGCGGGAGTGTCATTTCGGGAAGTCGGGTCTTGTCCTGACGCCCATCTATGATGGCGACCGCTTACTGGCCGGCAATGTCATTGAGGGACCTTCGATTGTCGAAGAAACTACAACGACCGTGGTTCTCCCTCCCTCCTGCCGCTGTCGTGTGGGCACATTCGGTGATTACGTCATCGAGATCGGATAGCGATGTCGCAGAAAGTAGATCCCGTCACCACTGCCATCCTGCAGGATATCTTGTTGAGCATCGCCCGCCAGATGGATGCCTATATTGAATGGGCGTCCCCGAATTTCATCACCGCCATCATTCATGATGTTTCCACCGGGATCTTCACCGCCAAGGGAGAGGTGGTGGCTCTGGAGTCTCACATCTCCAACCAGTCGATCGGTTATTTTCAAATCAAACTGATACTCGAGGAGTTCGACGAGATTCATCCGGGCGACGTATTTGTGATGTGTGACCCCTACCTGGGTGCAGGGACCCATCCACCCGATTGGAGTTTCTTCCGGCCCGTGTTTTTCCAGGATAATCTGGAGTTCTTCACCATGATTCGAACTCATCAGGTCGACAATGGCAGCTGGCAGCCACGAGCTTACAACCCCTTGGTCTACGACATTCACAGTGAAGGTCTCCGCTTGAGGCCGACCAGGATCTACCAGAAAGACGAGCTGGTCGAGGCCATCTACACGCTGATCCTGGACAATGTGCGCCAGAAAGATCTTGTGCAGATGGATCACCTGGCCATGAACGGTGCTCTGAAATTCGCCGAGAAAAGGCTGCTGGAGCTGCTGGAAAAATATGGAAGAGATGCGATTTTCTCCAGCCTTCAACAGATGTGGGAAGCCACCCGTGTGGCCGTGAAATCGGAGATTACGGCCTGGCCCGACGGCCAGTACGAGGGCCAGAGTTCCTGCGACGACGATGGCATGACTCTCGACGTTCCGGTAACCGTCCGGGTCAAGGCAAATATTCAGGGGGATCACCTCATGCTCGACTTTTCAGAGAGCGATCCCCAGGTCAAGGGCATCATCAATGCACCCATCAGTCTGACCCATGTCAAAGCCTCCTATGCGGTTTACTGTTGTTTTCCGCCCGAGCTCTCCCGGCACTATAACCAGGGAAGCTACGATGCCTTCGAACTGG
>JAZFTY010000202.1:0-2779 GCA_036446935.1 Acidobacteriota bacterium
CCAGTCGATGGAGAAGTGACCGAGTATCTGATGCCCACCCTGTCGCCCAACTTTCGCAATATCGATGTCGACAGTTCCACCGACCCGGTGAGCGTGTGGCTGGGGGCCAATCACCAGGCCAAGATCATCCGGGTGGAACCGCTGGAATAACAGGGGAAGTCCACCCAAAACGAGACTTACTTTGGGCCTTTGATCACAGAGGAATCGATCATCCCGCCTACGATTTCCCTCATCCGTTCCTTCCTTTCAGCATAGGCGAGTGAAGGCTCGGCGATGTGAGAATTCTTGGGATAAGGGTACTTGTCGGCCAGGGAAGAATAGATCTGGGCCCACATCTCGGGAGTGGTATAGGGAAGGGTGTAGACGGAAGCCTTGGAACGATATTCCCGCAGCTCCTGAACGTTGATCATGGCGGCGGCATAGGTGACATTGGTGTTGGTGATCTGACAAAGGATCTGGCCCCGGTAATTGACGATCATCCCGCCTCCGCTGACCGAGCCGGTCATGGAAGGCCGGTCTTCGGTAAGATCCATGAACTTGGGCCCATTGGAGGGTGCAACAACATAGCAGCTGTTGTTCACGGCATGGGCCCGGTTCATGATTTCGGTGTATCCATAGCGCCGGTGCAGCTCGAACTCACCTCCCCGGTAGATAATCTCGGCACCGTTTAAGGCCAGTGCTCTTCCCGCTTCAGGGAACTTTCCATCGAAGGCCAGCAGAGTTCCGATTCTTCCGATGGGAGTGTCGGCTACGGGAAAAAAAGCGTCCACATCCGCTCCCACCTTCTCCAGCCATTCGTCATACAGATCATAGGGCGTGGTGGAACTCTCGGCCGGAAAGACCCGGTGCTTTCGGTAGCGATGAATAATGTCTCCTTTGGGATCGATGATAAAGACGGTGTTGAAGTACCGGCCCGGGAAGAGATCGGGCTCCACCACTTTGGCGGCGGCAATAATGTAGATCCCGTATTGCCGGGCCTTTTCGGCTAAAACCTCAGTCTCCTCGCCGGGAAGCTCGAGGGCAATGTTTTTGACGATCTCAGCGTAATCCATCCGGCTGTGCTCATCGTAAAACCCGGTGATAGCCCCCTCGGGGATGGCTAACAACTTGGCCGGATATTCCATATCCGCCACATACATGCATCCATCGATCTGTCGACACAGGTTATCCAGGTTCTTCTTGGCTTCTTTTCGATGTTGACATCCGTACACCTTCGGCTGGATAGCGAAGGCCATATAGGGATCGATCATGGGGTTACCTCCATTTGCTCTAGCGGGTATTGGCGAGTTGATCCCGGTCATAGACGATCTGGCCGGACAGCCCCGTCAGAATGACCTGCATCTCAGGAATCTCTTCGACTGGAATGGTGAAAAAGTCCTTCTCCAGGACGACAAAATCGGCGTATTTTCCCGGCTCCAGGGTGCCCAGGGTGTCCTCAGCCAGGATGTATTCCGAGGCCCAGGTGGTGGTCATCTTCAGAGCGGTGACCCGATCGATGGCCTGCTCGGGAAGCATGGTTTCCTTCTCATCGGTGAGGGGATTGGTGATTTCCCGGGTGACGAGTGTGTGGATAGGCTTCCAGAAATTGGTGCCGGTGGCTTCGAAGGTCACCCGGATTCCCTCATTGATCCAGGTCTTGACGGGCATGGCGTAGGGTCTGAGCACCTCGCCATAGTCGTTGATCAGCACGCTCGTCCAGTCCAGATAAGGCGGGTTGACGTTGAGAATGATCCCGTACTCCTTGATCTTGGCCATGACGTCGGGAGGTGTACCCAGGACCGTATTGTGCTCCATGGTGGTGCGAAGACCCCGGATGTGCTCAGCCGACAGGTTGGCCTCCTTCATGGCCTCTTCCAGCATTTGAATGTAGAGCCGGACTCCATGGCTGGAGGTACCGTGGACCCCCACGGGACGCCACCCATTCATGACCGCCACCTTGACCGCTTCCCAGGGCCGGGTTCCCGGACGGGGGCAGCGTTCGCGGTCTTTGATCTCGGGAGAGGCAGGGACGTCGGGACCCAGACAAACGTGGTTCTGGCTGGAATCCCAGACCTCGTTGCTCATTCCCCCCATCCATAACATCTCCCCGCCGTTTCGGTGATTGGTCCAGGGGGCCCCCGTACCTTTGTAGAACTCTCGGGTTGACTTGAGGTTGAAAAAGCTTCCCCTTTGGGCTTCGACATAATAGGAGAGGCGATGGGCCAGCTTACCTTCACGATTGAGTTTGTTGTAGGCCTCAACAATGCTGGGAAAGAGCAGGCGCGTCGACACCGTCGTCATCCCCACTTTTTGAAGCGTCAGTCCGTGAAGTCGCAGCGCTTCCGCCAGCTTGTCAATGGGCTCATCCCTCCACCAGTAGGCAAAGGTGAGGCCTTGAAGCTCGGGAACGGCTGCGTATCCATCCAGGGGAGCCTCGGTGCGGCCTCTCTCCAGCATGGTGCTCTCTTCCCAATCGGGGAATACTTTCTTGAAGGCCTCGATGGCAGCGGCATTAAAGAGTCCACCCTGGCGCGCGCCGATCACCACCGGATGATCGGGAGCCTCCGTATCCAGTTGGGTGGTCCTCCGGTTGATCAATCCTCGATAGAGCCAGGTCCGATTGGTGGAGGGTCGATTTTTCGGACCCTCCCTCAAGGAAACGGTAATCCACTGCCCTTTGGGAATGTTTTGCACCTCAATGGCATTGACCACCGTGTCGCGGATCTTCTTTGAGGTTCCTTCGGGCGTGGCCTCGGCAACCACATCGATTTTGATACTGGGATCCACCAGGCCAACCTGC
>JAZFTY010000203.1:0-14560 GCA_036446935.1 Acidobacteriota bacterium
GCTGATCAAGTCACCCTTGAGCCAGTGTTCCCACTCTAGGGCAACAATCACAGCCAGTGGTGGAAACACGGGCAGGATATATCCCGCCAGTTTGCTCTCGCTGAATGAGAAGAAAGCAAAGGGCACGATCACCCACAACCACAGAAAGAGTTCAGGACGGTAGGAGGTGCTGAGAAGATGTCTGCGCCGCTGCCAGGTCCTAAAGAGGGCGGAACCCAGAAAACAGACCCAGGGGAAAAATCCTAGGGCCAAAACGACCAGGTAATACCAGAAGGGCTCCGAGTGGTGGTGGATGTCGGTAACGAAGCGTGCCAGATGATGATTGATCCAGAAGGTGGCCACGAAGTCGTATCCATTTTCTTCCCAAACCTGCCAGAACCAGGGCACCGTGGTGAAGGAAAATAGGATCGTTGCCAGGATGATTTGTTTGAGGTTCCAACCGAGTTTCTGTTCCAGCAGGAAGTAAAGTCCAAAGACGCCAGCGAAAAGGACCACCGCCACAGGACCTTTCGCCAACACGGCGAGACCTAGCGCCAGGCCGGCGCTAGCCGCCCAAAGGTTGGTTGGGCTCCTGGTGGCCTGGAAGCCACACACCATGGCCGTGGTGAGCAGTGCCACCAGGAGGGTATCGGTACTGGCAGCCCGGGCGAAGACGAAAAACAAACCCGAGGTGCACAAAATCAACCCGGTGAAAAGGGCGACGCGACGACCCCCCAACTCCTCGGCCAGCAAGGCCACGATGAACAGTGACAGAAGGGCCAGGGTGGCGGCTGGAAGTCGGGCCGACCATTCGTGAACTCCGAACAGTCGGAAGCTTACCGCCTCCAGCCAGAACAATAAGGGAGGTTTCTCCAGCCAGGGGCGAAAGTTCAGGGTTGGAGTGATGTAGCTGCCCCGCAGGTTCATTTCCTCGCCAACGCGAGCGTAGCGAGGTTCATCCGAACCGAAGAAGGACAGGTTGCCCAGCTGATAAAAGAGTGTCAGATAGACAACACCGCCGCAAAACAACACCACCAACCATCTTTGAGACACTCAAGCTATTGTGCAGAAAAAAGAAGGAAGGGCAAGCAAGGAAGCGTGCGAGCGGACGAAAAGCGTCGTAGATTCGCTCAAGGCAACGTTATAGCCTTCGGGGAAAGAGTTGTAGCGGCCGCTCTGAGAGCGGCCACTACAAAAGCGGAGGCTCGATGAAAGGGGCGCAAAAAAAAGAGCAAGAGAAGGCTGGGTAAGTACTCCAACCTTCCTTGCTCTTTTCTCTACGAGAAAGTGCGAGAGCGCTTTCTGGTTAGTACATTCCGCCCATTCCGCCCATTCCGCCCATGTCGGGGGCGCCCCCTGGAGCGGCTGCCTTGTCGTCTTCCGGTACATCCGTGATCAGGGCTTCTGTAGTGAGCAGAAGACCTGCAATGGAGGCAGCATTCTCCAAAGCGGTGCGAGCGACCATGGTGGGATCGATAACACCTGCTGCCACCAGGTCCTCATATACTTCGGTGTCCGCGTTAAAACCGAAGTTGGGATCCTTGTTTTCGCGGACTTTCGCGACCACAATGGCACCCTCGTGTCCGGCGTTCTGAACAATCTGGCGCAGCGGCTCCTCAAGGGCGCGCTTGATGATATTCACACCAATCTGCTCGTCATCATCCTCCAGCTTGGTCTTCTCGAGGGCCTTAATAGCATGCAAGAAGGCAACGCCTCCACCCGGCACGATGCCCTCTTCAGCTGCCGCCTTGGTGGCATGCATGGCATCCTCAACCCGAGCCTTCTTTTCTTTCAGCTCGGTCTCGGTGGCCGCCCCGACCTTGATGACGGCGACTCCGCCAACAAGTTTGGCAAGGCGCTCTTGGAGCTTCTCGCGGTCATACTCGGAGCTTGTTTCTTCGATCTGAGCTCGGATCTGCTTGACCCGTCCGGCAATGTCCGCGCCCTTTCCAGCCCCTTCGATAATGGTGGTGTTGTCCTTGTCGATGGTGACTTTCTTGGCCTGGCCAAGATCTGCGAGCTGAACATTCTCCAGTTTGATTCCGAGATCTTCGGAGATGACCTTACCACCGGTTAAAATGGCGATATCGTCCAACATGGCTTTGCGACGATCCCCGAAACCGGGTGCTTTTACCGAACAACCCTGCAGTGTGCCCCGGAGCCGGTTCACTACCAGAGTAGCTAGAGCCTCTCCTTCGACGTCCTCGGCCAGCACTAAAAAGGGCTTGCCGGTTTTGGCAACCTGCTCCAGTAAGGGCAGCATATCCTTCATGGAACTGATTTTCTTCTCGTTCAGGAGAATGTAGCAGTCCTCCAGGTTACACTCCATACGCTCCGGATCGGTCACGAAGTAGGGAGAGAGATAACCGCGATCAAACTGCATGCCCTCGACCACCTCCAGAGAGGTTTCGATCGATTTGGCTTCTTCCACCGTGATGACACCATCCTTACCCACCTTCTTCATGGCTTCGGCAATGATGTCCCCGATGGTATGGTCGTTGTTAGCGGAAATGGCTCCTACCTGAGCGATCATCTCACCCTTGATTTCTTTGGAGATCTTCCGGAGCTCGCCGACCGTTATAATGACGGCCTTTTCAATGCCGCGCTTCACGGCCATGGGATTGGCCCCCGCGGTCACCGTCTTGAGCCCTTCGCGGACAATCGCCTGGGCGAGAATCGTTGCAGTCGTGGTTCCGTCACCGGCTACATCACTGGTCTTGCTGGCCACCTCACGCATCATGGCAGCGCCCACTTTTTCCCGGCCTTCCAGTTCAATTTCCTTGGCTACGGTCACGCCGTCCTTGGTCACCACCGGAGAGCCGAATTTCTTCTCCAAAACAACATTGCGCCCCTTGGGGCCAAGTGTAATCTTGACCGCTGAGGCCAACCTGTTGACGCCATCCATCAATGCCCGGCGTGCGTCTTCGCCCTGAGTAATCTCTTTTGCTGCCATATGCTTTTCTCCTTTTCCTTACAAGTGTTAAGAACCCTCAAGGGCTTCTTAACTCGATTTGCTGTCCGTTCCTCTTATGCCTTGACCTTAGTTTTTTTCCCCACCAGAATGCCCAGGATCTCGTCTTCTCGCATGATCAGGTATTCTTCATCGTCAATTTTCACTTCGGTGCCGGAATACTTTCCAAAAAGGATCCGGTCTCCCTCTTTGACCGACATCTTAACCGTCTCTCCGCTCTCCAGAACTTTGCCTTCTCCGACGGCAACCACTTCTCCCTCCTGGGGTTTCTCCTTGGCCGTATCGGGGATCACGATGCCGCCACGAATCTCCTCGCCGCCGTCCTCCAGCCGTTTAATCAGAACTCGATCATGTAAAGGTTTAATGCTCATCGCTCTAAACTCCTTTCTTACCTCTGTTAATTCTCTAAAAAATCGGAAGCTTGAAAAACGCCAGGTTTCGCAAGTCAATGCGGTGAGTGTTAGCACTCCCCTTGGTTGAGTGCCAAATAGTACAACTCCCTTTCCCAGGTGTCAAGTGTTCGTATAAGATGTGTTTTCTTGGGAATGGAAGTGTTTCTGTAACCGAAGGAGTGGCAAAGAGGAGGTAATGGTGAGTTTGGAACAGGGCATTAAGACGCAGGACCTGCCCGGAATTCCCAAGGTGGGTCAAGGGAAGGTCCGGGAGCTGTTTGAGGTGGATGGCCACCTTCTTATGGTGGCGACGGATCGCATTTCCGCCTTTGACGTCATATTACCCAATGCGATCCCTCACAAGGGTAAAGTTCTTACCCAGCTATCAGCTTTCTGGTTTGAGCGACTTGAAGGGATGGTCGATCATCATCTGGTATCGGTCCAGGTGGATGAGTTTCCAGCTCCTTTGCAGCCCTTCAGGGAAGAACTGGCGGGTCGATCCATGCTGGTTCGCAAGTGCACTCCCCTGCCCATCGAGTGTGTGGTGCGGGGTTACCTGGCCGGATCGGGCTGGGCAGAATATCGTCAGAGTGAAACGATTTGCGGGAGCCGGTTGCCCAGCGGACTCGTTGAGTCGGCTGAGCTCCCTGAACCGATTTTTACACCCGCCACCAAGGCGACAAACGGCCATGATGAGAATATTAGTTTTGATCGTGCCGCTCAGATCATTGGCCCTGAGCTGGCAGAGCAGGTTCGGGATCTCAGCCTTCGTATCTACAACCGAGCCCGAGAATATGCCTTGGAGAAAGGGATCATCATCTGTGATACCAAGTTTGAATTCGGTATGGAAGGATCTCGCCTGCTCCTGATCGACGAGGTTCTCACTCCGGACTCTTCTCGATTCTGGCCGGCTGATGAATTCGAACCTGGAAAATCTCAGCCCTCCTTCGACAAGCAGTTCATTCGTGATTATCTGGAGACGCTCGATTGGGACAAGGCACCTCCCGGACCGGAACTGCCCAGCTCTATCGTGGAAGCCACTTCCCAGCGGTATCTGGAGGCTTATCGTCTTCTCACCGGCAAGGACCTGGCTGAAGCCCTATGAATGATCGAGGGAGGCTGGAGCAAACGATAGAGGCCAACCTGTGAGCGCCGCACCCTCCAAAATCAAGCAGGTCCTCGAGGAGATCATTGATGAGATGGTAGCCAAGGGAATTTACTGGACGGAAGCGGTTTCCCAGTTTGAAAAACTCTTTATCCTGCGTGCTCTAGAGAAAAGCAACGGAAACCTGAGTCGTGCGGCTGAGACCATGGGCCTCCATCGAAACACCCTCTCCAAGAAGCTCCGGGAACATAGGATTGATAAGAAGAAAAATAATAAATCCTAAATCCTAAATTCCAAACAAGCTCCAAATCCTAAATTCCAAGTTCAAAACCTCTGAGTGTGGGTTCCCGGACTGTTTTAAACCGAAAGGGTTTGTGATTTAGTGCTTGGAATTTGTTTGAGATTTAGGATTTAAGATTTGGAATTTCAGCCGGTTTGCCGGCTGTGATTTAGGGTTTTCTCTCAGAGTCCCCATTCTCCTGTCCAGGGAATTTCACGGACACCACCTGAGAAACGCCCGCTTCCTCCATGGTGATTCCGTAAAGGGTGTTGGCCGTCTGCATGGTGTGTTTGTTGTGAGTGATGACAATGAACTGTGTCTGCTCACTCATTTCTCGGATCAGGTTGGTGAAGCGGGTGACATTGGCATCGTCCAGGGGTGCGTCGACCTCATCGAGAACACAAAAACGGCTGGGCCGGTAAGTGAAAATACCCATCAGAAGGGCAAAGACGGTGAGGGCTTCCTCTCCACCTGAAAGAAGCCTGACGTTCTGAAGTTTTTTCCCGGGAGGTTGGGCGTAGATATCCACACCGCTCTCCAATAGGTCCTCTTCATCCAGGAGCCGCATTCCACACTCCCCACCGCCAAAGAGCTTCTGAAAGATCTCGTTGAAGTGGAGATTGATTGCTTCAAAGGCGTCGCGAAACTTTTCACTGCTGCGACGGTTAATTTCCCGAATGGCACGCGTCGTGTCGGCAATGGACCCTTCGATATCTTGACGCTGTGATTCGAGAAAATTGTGGCGTTCTTCGATTTCCTGGTACTCCTGCAAGGCCGCCATATTGATGGGACCGAATTGGTCCAGACGCTGCTTGAGGTCATCGTATTGTTGGACAACCTCTGCAGGGATCTCGTCCGGGTCGATTCCGACAGCAGCTTCATCAACAGAGATTTGAAGTCGCTCCATGCACTGCTGGTTGATGTTCTGGAGTTGAGTCTCCACTCGTGCCAGATCGACATCCACCTGGGCTCGTTCTTCCTGCAACTCTGCCTTACGCTCTCGCAAGTCGACCAATTTCTTCTCGCTTTTCGGAAAATGTTCTTTCCACCTGCGGTACTCTTCTTCCCGTTCTTCAAGAGAGGAGGTGATCTGTTTCACGGATTTCTGGTGACTTGAAAGATCTGTGGCCAGGGTGCCGAGATTCGCCGTCATCTTTTCCGATCGTTCTTCGGTTTGTGTACGGGTTGCCTGGGTGGCTTCCTTTCGAGCCTCGAGACCCTGTCGCTGTTCTTCGATCCGCTCCACTGTTCGGTCCAGTGCCAGGTGCCGTTCATTCAAAACCTTGCGATCCGAGGAAACCGAATGAAGCTGCTCGCGAATCCTTCCGAACTCTACCCTGAGCTGCTGCAGGGATTCTTGGGTCTGGGAGAGCAGCTTTTCGTCTTCGGCCTGCGAGGCGTGTTTTTCGACGAACTGCTGTTCGACTTCCTGAACCTTCCCGGCCTGTTGCTCCTGCTCAAGATGCAACTGGGTCAACTCGCCTGAGAGGCCTTTCAGTGCATGGGTGTGGAGCTCCTTTTCTCCCTCCCACTGTTCTTCCTGGTGGGTCAGGCCGATCATCTCCTTTTCCAGCTGCCGCAGGGATTCTTCCCGGTTTGTAAAATCCTGTAGGGCTGCCTGGAGCCGCTCCTGCTGCTTTTCCTCTCGTTCTCGAAGCGCAGAGAGTTTGGCCTTCACCGTCAGGATGCGGTCTTCCAGTTCTCTTTTCTGTCGTTTCAGACTCAGCAGTCCCAGTTTCTTGGCTTGCGCAGTGCTGGCTGACAGCAATCCGCGGGGCGTGAGGGATTCGCCAGCCAAGGTGATGAAAGTACGCTCAGGATAATTGGGAGCGAGTTGGAAAGCGCTTTCCAGATCAGAAACGACGATGGCCTCGGCTCTCTGGGGAAGGGTTCGGGTAAAGGCATTTTTGACTTCAGGTTTCATCCGCAGCAGGTCGGCCAGGATCCCGTGAACACCGTTTTCTGAGACAGATCCAAGAACTGGAGCGTGGCCATTGGTTTTGTGAAATCCGTTGGATGAAGAGAGAGTCAGGAAGGTACACCTCCCGCTCTTGAGCGTCCTTAACTCGGAGACCCCAAGTACAGCTTCTTCCAGGGAATCGACGAGAATGTACTCCAGCTCTTCATCCAGAAACTCTTCCACCAGCCTTTCGTATTCAGGCTTTGTCTCGATGAAGTCAGCAAGGGTACCGTCGGTTTTGACGCGATCGGTGGAGTTGAGATGGCGCAGGATCTTCTGAACTCCTTCGCTATATTGGGCATGGCTGAGTTGCAGCTCTTGAAGGGAGTGCAGTCGTTCCTCCTGTGCGATCAGCTGCCGCTGGGTTTCAGTCCCTTCTTCTCTGATTTCCTCCAACTGGCGTTCCAGCTCCGTCTTCCTGGTTCTTTGCTCATTGAGTTGCTGGCTCAGCAGAGTTGCATCCGACTTTTTCTTTTCCAGGTTGACCTGGGTCTCTGCAAAGCCAGTTGAGCTTGCCTCTAATTTCAATGAGTGTCGGGCTCGTTCTCCTTCCAATCGCTCGCGGTTGGCATGAGCGGCCTTGAGCCGCTGCTCCAGTTGTCCTTTGAGGTTATTCAAAGAAGCGGTCTCTGCCGACACTTGCAGCAGGCCTGTCTGGAGTTCCGCCGCCCGGCTCTCGGCTTCTCTGACCTCATTTTCATGTCGGGCAACCCGCTCAGTCTGCTCTTGGATTGCCGCTTCAATCTGTTTCTCCTCTTCTTCCAGATCGGAATATTCGGACTGAAAACGCATCAATTCTTCCCCAACCTGTTCCAGAGATTGGGCGAGGGCTTGTTGTTCTGCAGCGTTCATTTCCAGGGATTTCCGACTGGCCTCGATTTGCTCACGATGGTAGCGAATGGAGTTCTCAGTACGATCCATTTCCAGTCGAGTTTCCGAAAGACTCTGTCGCAACTGCGCCAGTTCTGCTTCCAATTGATCTCTTTGTTCCAGAGTCTGGTGATGAACTGTCTCGCTTTGAGCCAACTGTTTGCCCACATCGACTTCAGAAGTTTTCAGCTGCTCCAACCCTCGCTCCAGAACCTCGAGCCGAACTTTCAATTGATGGGCTTCTATGACGAACTTCTGGCGCTGAACCTGTCGGAACTCCTCCTTCACCTTTTGGTAGCGGCGGGCTGTAGCGGCTTGACGCTTGAGCGACCGGAGTCGGCGTTCGATCTCGCCGACAATGTCGTTGACACGATGCAGGTTCTGCTGGGCCAGTTCCAGTTTCAATTCGGCACTACGCCGTCGGCTCTTGTATCCTGTGATCCGGGCAGCCTCCTCGATGACGGAACGCCGCTCCACCGGTTTGGCGCGCAGGAACCAACCGATTTTTCCCTGAGCAATGAGGGCATAAGAAGCGAACCCAAGACCTGCTTCTTCCAACACCGAATGGATATCTTTGAGACGGCAACGACGCTGGTTGACCGAATAGACACTTTCTCCGGAACGGTAAAGCTTGCGGCTGATTTCCAGCACTTCTCCGGAAAACTGGGTTTCCTTCAGCACGATGGGCTCACTGTCGGTTCGAGAAAAGGCAAGGGTGGCTTCCACGACTCCCGAGGGTCGGCGCTTGCGGGTTCCACTGAAGATCACATCATCCATTTTCTCGCCGCGAAGGCTGAGGGCGGTTCCGCTACCCAGCACCCAAGCGATGGCATCGGCGAGATTGGATTTACCACAACCGTTGGGTCCGACGATTCCGCTGATTCCCTCCTCGAACCGAACCGATGTTTTATCCGCAAATGATTTAAAACCAGTTATTTCCAGCTGATCAAGTCTGAGCATATAAACTTCCGTTAAAGTCCTGTGAATACCTCTCTATGAGTGAGTGATGCATGAGTTCCAATATTGACAGGCGCCACTGACAAAGAACCCTTTTCCAAAATATGGTTAGAGAGGGGCGGCACTCAGGGGGCATTGACCCGGAGAATTCCCCCTCTATATACTGTTTGAGCAACTATCCGGGAGAACCCGCAGGTAGACTAGACAAAGCAAAGAGGGCTTCCCAAATGAATCTTCGACAATTTGGCCATACCTTGGCCCTATTTTTCCTGGTCAGCCTTCCCTTGATCGGCCAGTCGGTTGAATTTTATCCTCTGGAATCGATCCGACCGGGACAGACGGGATACGGAAAGACAGTCTTCGAAGGGACCCGGGTCGACACCTTCGAGGTTGAGATTCTGGGTGTCCTGAAAAACGTGGGGCCGAAACAGAATATGATCTTGGCACGTCTCTCCGGTGGTCCGATTGCCCGCACCGGAGTCTTTGCCGGAATGAGTGGCAGCCCTGTTTACATCGACGACAAACTGATTGGAGCGGTTGCCTATGCCTTTCCCTTTGCCAAGGAACCCTTTGCCGGCATCACACCCATCCGTGAAATGGTGGACATTTTCAAAGAGAAGCCGGAAACCCGACCCCGCCGTGTCCACAGGGTCAATCCTCACAAAATGTATGATGTGGCACAACTCCCCTCCTTCTTGTCTCATTTCGAACTTCCCCAATTCTTTGTGGAACCGTCACTGACCCGTAGACAGGACCTGGGAAGGTTACAGCCTATTGCCACTCCGTTGAACCTCTCTGGCTTTTCCCCCAGATCCATTCAACAATTTTCCTCTCAACTGCAGCTGTTGGGTCTGGTACCGGTGCGGGGAATGGGGACAGCCCGTATGGAGGCGTATGAGGATACTCCTTTTCAGGCAGGATCGACCATCACTGTTCAGTTGGTCCGAGGCGACATCGATGTCAGTGCCAGTGGCACGGCGACCCACATCGAGGGTGACAGGATCTATGGGTTCGGACACCCTTTTTTGAGTGTAGGCTACACCGACTTACCGCTGAACAAGGGGGCCGTACTGACGATTATCCCCAACCTGATGACCAGTGAGAAGGTCTCGGTCACGTTAGAACCTATCGGGAGCATCAAACAGGACCGGGCCACGGGAATCCTGGGTGTGGCGGGTGAAGAAGCCCAACTCATCCCGGTGAGGTTGCGGCTCCACACCAGTCGGAATGAAGTTAAGGAGTTGAATTTTGAGGTGGTGTCGGACAACTTTCTGACCCCCTTCCTGATAAGCTTCACGGTCCATAGCAGCATCGTTTCGTCAGAGCGATCCATAGGTGGCCAAACCATACAGATCAAGTGCACGATATCGATCAAGGGGCACAGCGACGTCAACTTCGAGAGCAGTGTTTCCGATCTGGTAAGCAGTCCCGTTTTTGCCGCTCTGGCTGTGGCTTCTCCGGTGAACTTTCTCCTGAGCAGCGGGTTCGAGGAATTGGTGATGGAGAAAATCGACGTCGAAATCACCGCGGTGGAGCAAACTCGCGAAGCTACGGTGGAGAAAGTTTGGCAGGACCGGTTGGACGTGGACCCGGGAGAGGAAGTCAATCTAACGGTGTTTTTACGCCAAGCCAACGGGGACACGATGGTCAAGAAATACCCGGTGAAGATCCCCGAGGAAATCAGCCCCGGCCCTTTGAAAATCGTGGTCGCCGACGGCATATCCTTGACTCGAGAGGATGCCGCAACGGGAGTGGGCGAGTTTATTCCTGAGAGCCTCCAGCAGTTGATAAAGGCCATTAATAACTTGAAGAAAAACGATCGTCTCTATATTCGCCTGGTCCGTGAACAGGCGGGAGCCATTATTGCAGGAGAGGGAATGCCCGATCTTCCTCCGTCTCTGCTGGCCCTCTACGGTTCGCGGAAAACCGCTGGTGAACTGCAGCCTATGGGTGAGGTCATTTACGTTGAGCACGAACTGCCGGCAACAGAGTTCGTTCTGAACGGCAGGCAGGAGATCACCGTAAACGTCAAGTAGACACAATTTTTCTGAACACCTCCAAGTCATGAATCACAGAAGTCTCCCCGCATATGCCATCTTCTTGCTTCTTTCCGCCACTCTTCTGGAAGCCACTCAGCCCGTCCGATGGACGACCTCCGAACAGAGGGAATTTCTTCAGGGTGAGTTCACGGGCGTCTCGGTCACCAGTGACGGAAAACTGATGTTGGCACCTGCTCTTGAACCGCTGATCAATAGTGAGGAGGCGTTTATCTACTCAGCTGTCGTGGACCAAGGCGGTAACCTCTATGTGGGTACCGGCAACAATGGGAAGATCTTTCGGGTCAATCCCAGAGGGCAAGGGAGCGAATGGGCGAGGGTGGAGCATGCGGCAGTCTACGCCTTAGCCGTTGATTCCCTGGGCCGGGTTTATGCAGGAGCTGGGCCGGGTGGCAAGGTGTACCGGATCAACGATCGAGGCGAAGCCGAAGTCTTCTTTGATCCCGACGAAAAGTACATTTGGACGCTGGCCATAGATAAGCAGAATAATCTCTTCGTTGGGACCGGTCCCAAGGGGACGATCTACAAGGTCAATCCACAGGGGCAAGGTGACGTCTTCTACGACAGTAAAGAAACACACATTACCGCGCTGGAGTGGGACCTGGATGGAAATCTCCTGGCTGGGACTGCACCGCGAGGTTTGCTGCTTCGCATCTCCTCGAACGGATCACCTTTTGTGATTCACGATTCGCCTCTAAGTGAGATCAAGGCTATTACCGTGGATCGTTACGGAAATATCTATGCTGCTGCCCTGATGAAGGCCAAGGATCCGGATGAGAAGTCCGGCCCTGAGACGCCGAGTCCGGCTGAAACAGCAGGGAATTCCGGAGAGGTCACACTGGAGATTTCAGGCACAGGGGAAGGGACCGGGCTGGAGATCTATAAGATTGACAGGGAGAATTTGGTGGATCTTCTCTACGCTTCCGATGATGAGCTGGCCTTCGACCTGCTCATTCGAAGCAACGGCAACCTTTTGGTAGCCACAGGAAACGAGGGTCGGATCCTATCGATTGATTCCCGTAAATTCGTAACCCTTCTCAGTGAGAGTCCCGAGGAGCAGATCACTCAACTGCTCGAGTGGGAGGGGAGAATATATGCCACAACCAGCAATTTGGGCTGGGTCTTCGAATTGCTTTCCCAGCCGTCGAGCAACGGTGTCTACGAATCGAAAGTCCGGGACGCCGAGATGCTTGCTGCGTGGGGCGTGATTACCTGGCAGATGAGCAATGCCGGGTCGCGTCCGGTGAGAGTCTACACTCGTTCGGGGAATACCCGAGTTCCGGACCAGACCTGGAATGACTGGAGTGATGCCTACAGTGACGCTGAGGGTAGCCAGATTGAAAGCCTTCCGGCTCGATTTTTACAGTGGAAAATAGAATTCCTCCAGGGGGGCGAATCCACAGCTTTGACGTCGCAGCGCAATGCCGTTGAGTCGGTCACGATCAGCTATCTCCAACGCAACATGTCTCCCCAACTCACCTCTCTTACGGTTCATCCTCCTGGGATCGCCCTAATCCGACCCGCGGTCGCAAATCCTGCTGCTGGAGCTTCCCTGGGCGGCCCCGGTCAGGCTCACATCAGATCCCTGCCCAGATCGGTTCGTAATTTAGAGGCGCAACCCGCCCAAGCCCCTTCCCGGAGAGTCTATTCTGCAGGCGCTCAGAGTGTGTCTTGGACCGCAGAAGATCCCAATGGCGATGATCTACTCTATTCCGTTTATTTCAGGAGGCAAGACGAAGTCGCCTGGAAACTGTTGGCTGAGGATGTGGCGGAGACCTACTACACCATCGATGGAGTGAGTTTTCCCGACGGAGCTTACTGGGTCAAAGTGGCGGTCACTGACCGTGCCAGTAACCCGTCCGCACAGGCTCTGGAGAGTGAGATGATCAGTAAGTCCTTTGTGATCGCCAATTCCTCCCCGTTCCTGGAATTGGGAGTGCCGCAAGTCGAGGGAACTCGGGCCACCCTGGAATTTACGGTTCAAACCAAAGGGAGTGTGGTCCATCAAGCCGAGTATTCGATCGATGCGGGACCCTGGGATATCCTCTTTCCCGGGGATGGAATCGCGGATAGTGACTCAGAACACTACACGCTGGGGATTGAAAATCTAGGGCCGGGAGAGCATGCCATCACCCTGCGGGTGGTGGACTCGGTCGGGAACATCGGAACCGGAAAGACGGTGGTGTCGATTCCCTAGCCCGGATCCTAACACCCGCAATCAGCATCCGCGGTTACAATCCCCAGGGGTTCTCATAAACGTCAACTTTCTGGAAAGAATAAATCACAAACGTATCGTCAAGATTCTGGGCACTTACCGTCTGAAACTGGCCGCCACTAAGAGTGAGCTCTACCGCCTCGAGAAGATCAGGACTCTTGGGGTATTCCAACACATCTCCAATTTCGGCGGAACCGTCAGGTGTGATTTTCGCCACTAAGGACAAGGAGTCTTCGAAAGGGATTTTCCATACGGCGGTCATAAGATCCTCAAATTCCGTACCTGGGTAGTGAACGGAAACCTGAGTGATGACCGGCCTCGAGAGGGGACTGGAAGTGGGCGAAAGAGTTGCCATCATCGGATATTCATGAAGACTGCCCTGTCCAAACTGGGTCAGAATCATAGCGAAGACTACCAGAGTGACGGGTGTGGCCGTTAGCTTCGACCACAAGACTCCGCGATCCAGGTCCCGCCAGCAGGTACGCAGAAGATCACCAAGCTCCAGAATCCGCGTTTTCCAATTGCGCTCAACCCGGAGCCTGACTCGCTTCCAAAGCATCTCTTGTGCTGATTGCGACAGGCGCTCGACGGCAAGGGCACTTTTGAGCCAACTGAACTCATCGTGGTAGCGCTGGCACCCAGCACATTGCTTGACGTGTTCATTGAAAGCAGCAAAATCCCTGGGTGGTAGCTCGCCATCCAGAAAGTCGTGAATCTGTTGGCGTAGTTCTTGACAGGTCATATTGTCCCCCTGCCCCAGTAGGGTTGCAAAAGTTTCCGGAGGCTGTTCCTTCCACGAGCAATTCGTGATTTGACAGTTCCCACGCGTACTCCCAAAACCTCAGAGATCTCCTGGTAGCTCAATTCATGCATATCCCGTAGCGTGACTGCTGCTCGCTGTTCAAAGGGAAGCTGATCCATGCCTTGTCGAAGAGCCTCTCGAACTTCCAGGGAAAGCAGTTGCCGGTCCGGTTGGGGGCGATCGGAGATCAGATCCACTGTTTTTTTCTCATCGGACGTCTCGTTCAAACTCAAAGAGATCGTTCGATGTTGAAAGCGCCGTCTCCACCAACGATTCCGATTGGAGACCTGGTTCAGGGCGACACGATAAAGCCAGGTCTTCAAACTGCACTCTCCCCGGAATCGGTGAATTTTCCGATAGAGGGTGATGAAGACTTCCTGGGTGATATCCATTGCTTCAGACTTATCGGCCAACATACTGAGGGAGAGGTTAAAGATGAGATCCTTGTAAAGCTGGAAGGCCTCGGTGAAAGCTGTCTCGTCCTTTTCCTTCAAACGCAGGACGAGACTCTCCCCCTCCTCAAATCCTGATCTGGAGTGAATGGAATGGGTCAGTTCTCCCATAATAAATTTCGTGAACATCTATTTAGATTTCCAGGAGAGGGGAAAGTTCCCAGTCAGTTTGAAAAAAAGGATATCAAAGGGGCAGGAATGGGAGATCGAGGAACAAGGGTTGGCTTGAGAGCGGGATTTCTAACCTCTAGTCATCCTCACCTGCCCGCCCATTTGAAGCCGAATTTTAATGGTGAGTCGCTCCGGATCGGAGGGCTGGACCACCACCAAGCCGGGGGACCAGTTGTTCATCCGCCTGACCAAAAGCTTGTAACTTCCCGGCTGAAGGGTGACGCTGGCGCTTCCCGTACTGCCTTTGAAATCGATCCGGGAGGAATTGTAGGATTGGCCACTTTTTTCATCGATGAGAGTAAAGGTCAAGTTGGCCATTCGATAGATGTCAAAATCGTTGTTGCTGTCC
>JAZFTY010000204.1:0-4752 GCA_036446935.1 Acidobacteriota bacterium
ATCTTCAACGATGTGGCCCTTGAGGAAATGAAGAAATTGTTTCCCGATTTTGAAGAGAGCGTGGATCTGGAAAATGGTCCCGGGTCGGCCCAAAACGGGTACGTGGGCGTTCCCGGAGTGGACGCTCTGACCTGGGAATTGTGGTGGAAAGACAAGCCTCTCGAGAGTTTGGCGGAAACTCTCTATCTGTACGGCTTGGATCTGCAAAAACTGGGCATCACTGCGCTGGGAACCCGAATCGTGAGCCCGCGGGTGGTGGCCGCCTATCACCTGTTGAATCGAGAGGGTCGGATGCCCCACCGCCTGGCCTACTTTATCGAATCTCAGAGGGGACGCCATATGGGTATGGACTCCACCCGCGAGTTTTACAAAGCCATGGGTGCACCCTGGTCCGACCATGCCAACGGCGGTGAGATGCTGTGGCTCAACGGAATGTGCAATGAGATCTGGGATTCCGTTTTCAATGATCCCTGCCTGGGTTCTGACGTAGCAGCCCCACCTGGAATCAAGGCCCGGGAGCGATGTCCCGGCCCCCAGAGCAAGCCCTGGCAATCCTATAAATCCGCCATTTTAAGTGGCTGGCGTCCCGTTCAGGCCCACGGAACGGCCAGTCACGGTGCCCGCCTCTACATTCAGATGCTGGAGGAGGCCATGAAGGAGGGGAATCTCTCGGTCGAGTACATCAGGAACCTTCGCACCACCATCGAACACAACTACCTGCTTGGCAACGTGCCCGATATCATGGCCAGCATCAAAAAATATGGGATTATCATTAACGTCAATCCTCGTAATCTGGTGCGGGTTCCCGAACTGCTGGAGATTTATGGCGAGCCGTTGAGACCTTTTGTGATGCCGGTCAAGACCTGGCTTCGCGATGGGCAGCGGGTCACCTTTGAGGCCGCCGGTTCCAATTTTTGGCTGACCATTTATCAGCTGGTCACGCGCCGGATTGCCATCAGTGATGAGGAAACCGTCACCCTGGTTCCCGAAGAAGGCATTGATCGAGTCACGGCACTGAAGATGGCCACCACCTGGGCCTCGGAATACCTGCTGGCTGAGGACACCATCGGCACTCTGGAGCCGGGAAAGTACGCCGATTTTGCCGTACTGGACAAAGATCTGTTCAGGATTCCCATAGAAGAGGTTCTCGATCTGAAGGTCGTCATGACCGGTTTGGCGGGGAAAATCATTCATGACCGGCTGGGTAGAGCCGCTGCTAACTAAGTACCCACTTTCAGAAATTCAATAACGTTTGTTGGGAGCGCGACGGAGCCCAGATCGAGGCGCGACGACGAGTCGATGCAGGGACATCGGCGAGGAAGAGCAACAAAGAGATGGGCGCGTCCCGCCCCAACCCTTCGGGCGGATGGGGGTTGCGGGCGATCTCAGTGTCTCTCGTCGTCGCCGATGTCCCTGCATCGCCTCCTCCTCGGTTTCGCGACCTCGCCTCGCAAGCCCCATCCGCAAACGTTACTGTATTTATGAAAGGAAGTACTAAGCACTCAAGTGTGTTGATTTAGTCCCCTATTGGAAGTATATTCAGTACAAGTTTACAGAATTCAGAAAAACTCAGATTACGGGCAACTCGTTGCCCGTAAGTGTGAGTCAGAATGAAAAGACCCATCTTGTGCTGGAGTGCAGTCGTGTTGCTTTCAACCGGCTACATTTCAATCTCAGCCCAGCCGGAGTCCTTCAGCCCTCCTGCTTCGCCTGCCTCCCCATACCGTGAAGTCGTCAACAACTACTGCGTGACCTGTCACAATGAGAATCTCCGTACGGCAGATCTTTTGCTGGATCAAGCTGACGTCGAGAACGTCAGCCTGAACCCGGAGGTGTGGAACAAGGTGGCCGAGAAACTGAGGGCCGGTGCCATGCCGCCTGCCGGCATGCCGCGCCCCGATCAGGCCATCTATGATTCCTTCGCCACCTATCTGGAGACCGAGCTGGACCGTGCGGCTGAAGCCAAGCCCAATCCGGGAAGGCCAGTGATCCATCGCCTGAACCGCGCCGAATACAGCAACGCCATCCGCGACCTGCTGGCGGTGGATTTCGATGCCGTATCGTATCTTCCCCCGGATCATTCGGGTGATGGCTTCGACAATGTTGCCGCCGTCCTGAGCGTTTCTCCGGTGCTGATGGAACGATATATGTCAGCGGCACGGAAGATTGCTCGCATCGCCATTGGAGATGACTCTATCCCTACCCTCGGTGAGGTCTACAAGGTGTCGGACAGCTTCATGCAAGACAGCCGTTTGAGCCAGGATCTTCCCTTCAACTCGCGTGGCGGAATCGCCATTCGCCATCACTTTCCACTCGACGGCGAGTACGTGCTCAAGATCAGCCTGCAAAGAGACGCCATTCATTTTATTCGCGGCCTACTGGGCGAACCCCATCAGCTCGATGTGTTTGTGGATGGCACCAGAATCCAGAGCTTCTCGATTGGGGGTGAGCGCCGTGGAGCAACCGGACTCCTGCATACGCGCACCGGCAATGTTTACTTAGGTGACCCGGAACAAACGGCCTACGAGATGACGGAGGCCGATGCCAACCTGGAAGTCCGTTTCCCGGCCCGGGCGGGGACGCGGTTGGTGGCGGTGACTTTCCTGAAGAAAACTCTGGAGCCGGAAGGTGTGCTGGAGGTTGGGCCACGTCCCATGGCCCCGGACATCCGTCGCTATAAAGGAGGCGACCCTGCCGTGGACACGGTCACCATCACCGGACCCTATGAGGCCACAGGGGTGGGGGATACGGCCAGCCGCCGCAAGATTTTTGTGTGCCAGCCAAAGGGCAGCAGGGAACCGGGAAACCCCGTCTCATCGGTCTCCGGCGTGCCGGGTAATACGGATGAGGAATCCTGCGCCAGGAACATTCTTTCCACTCTGGCTCGCCGCGCTTACCGTCGACCGGTCACGGATGCAGATGTCCAGTCTCTGCTTGACCTTTACAGGACCGGTCGCAACGACGGGGATTTCGAGGCTGGAATCGAGCTGGCACTGCAAAGGATATTGGCTGGTCCGGAGTTTCTGTTTCGGGTGGAGCGCGATCCCGCCAACCTGCCGCCTGATACCGCCTATTCGATCAGCGACCTGGAACTGGCCTCCCGGTTGTCGTTTTTTCTGTGGAGCAGCATTCCCGACGACACCCTTCTCGATCTGGCCGAACGAGGCAGGCTCGAAGATCCTGCGGTGCTTCAGCAGCAGGTCGATCGTATGCTGGCCGATCGGCGTTCCAACGCCCTGGTAGACAATTTCGCCGGCCAGTGGCTGTACCTGCGCAATCTGCGCAACTGGAAGCCTTTGGCGCGAGAGTTTCCTGATTTTGATGGAGAGTTGCGTCAGGCCCTGCAGCAGGAGACAGAACTATTTTTTAGAAGCATGTTGCGCGAGGATCGCAGCGTGTTGGCCTTGTTGAGTGCAGACTATACGTTTCTCAACGAACGTCTGGCCAGGCACTACGGGATTCCCAATATCTACGGGAGCAGCTTTCGGCGGGTGACGCTAAGAGATGAGAACCGAAGAGGACTGCTGGGGCAGGGAAGTATCCTGACCGTCACCTCTCGGGTCAACAGGACCTCCCCGGTATTGCGCGGCAAGTGGGTGCTGGCAAACCTGCTGGGTACGCCGCCGCTGCCGCCGCCGCCCGAGATTCCGCCCCTGAGCGAAAAAAGGAACGAAGTCGGGGGCCTCACCATGCGCCAGCGGATGCAGGAGCATCAGGTCAATCCGGTGTGCGCGAACTGTCACGCAGGAATGGACCCCATCGGCTTCGCACTGGAAAACTTTGACGCCATCGGTCGGTGGCGAAGCAGCGAGGGGGGCGCCCCAATCGATGCCTCAGGAACTCTTCTTGACGGCACCCCGTTCGAGGGCCCTGCCGGGCTTCAAAAGGTGCTGTTGAGCCGTCCCCAACAATTTGCCCAGACCGTCACCAGAAAACTTCTCACCTACGCTTTGGGACGAGAACTCGAGTACTTCGATGCTCCAACGGTTCGCAATATCCTGCGGGAAGCCGCTCCCGGCGGCTACCGCTGGTCTTCCCTAATCTCAGGTGTCATCCAGAGCACACCGTTTCAAATGAGGAGGTCACAGCCATGAGCATGATTTTCAAGAAGGCCATCCCCCGCCGCACATTTTTGCGTGGTGTGGGGACAGCCATAGCTTTGCCGTTGCTGGATGGAATGGTTCCGGTGTTCGGTGCCCGAGCCGAGGCGGCCCAGCCGGTGGTTCGCCTGGCATTTATTTATGGTCCCAACGGTAGAATCATGAGACTGTGGACGCCGGCCACCGAGGGCGCCGCTTTCGAGATGACCCCGACCTTGGAGCCGTTGACTCCTTTTCGGGATCAACTTCTGGTGTTGAGCGGACTGGACGTCAAGGCTGCTGACGCGCGGGGAAATGAACCGGGGGGAGTCCATGCACGTCCCTGTGCCGCCTACCTGACGGGCATTCATCCCAGGCCGAACGCCGCAGTGGGTATTTCCGCGGACCAGCTGGCGGCCAGGGAATTCAGGAAAGTTACCCAGTTGGGGTCGCTTGAACTGACCATGGAATCCTCCGATATCGTCGGCATTACCGACGGCGCTTACCAGGATTCTTACCTGAAAACGATCTCATGGCGTGGTCCCAGAACACCTCTCCCCATGGAACACAACCCGCGTAAGGTTTTCGAACGCCTGTTAGGCGAAGAGGGCAGCACCGACCCGGCCCTGCGCCGCCGCCTGGTCAAGGAACAAAGCAGCGTTCTGGATTCGGT
>JAZFTY010000205.1:0-3268 GCA_036446935.1 Acidobacteriota bacterium
TAAAAGAGAGGTAAAAGACCAGGTGCTGAGAGTCCAGGACTCCCTTGGTGAAATCGTCATAGTGGTTGAGGATGGAGAGATAGCGAAGCGTCTCGCTGGTCAGGGTCGTTCCCGTACCCGCTGTAGCATCGATCACCCACAAGACAATGAAGACCCCGAAGGTGATCACCGCAGCAACAATCTGATTTTCGGTCAGGGAAGAAACAAACAAGCCGGTCGCCAGGAGCGCCCCTCCCAAAAGAAAAGCCCCCAAGTAGCCGACCAGCAGAGTAGCCAGAGGTGGCGCGGGTTCGCTCAGAAAGTACAGGAGCAGGGAGTTGAACATCGTGGGAACCAACATCACCAGAAGCAATACAACCAGGGCTGCGAATTTACCCAAAATCAGCTGCAGGTGGGTCAAAGGAGAAGTCAAAAGAAGTTCGATCGTCCCCTGCTTTTTTTCTTCGGCCAAGACACCCATCGTCATCACCGGTACCAGGAACAAGAGAAGGGTGCTCAAGACGCTGAAAAAACCCCGCATGACCGCGGCGCTGGCATCGAAGGGAGGTGTTGCGGTACCAAACTGCTGGGCCTGGAAGACTTGCTGCATGGTAAATTCAATGACATTGACCAGGATCATGTAGAAAAAGTATCCGCTCAAAGCAAAAAAGACTCCGATGAGAACATAGGCGATGGGACTCACAAAGAGGTTGTGCAGGTCTTTGGTCATCATGGCCAGGAAATTTCTCATTCCTCCTCCCCCTCAACCACTTCCTCTTTTGCCTCCTCTTCGGTGGTCAACTGAACAAACACTTCCTCCAAACTGATACTCCGGGTCCTCAACTGGTACAACTCGAGACCCGAGGCAATCACTTTTTGGGCAACCAGGTGACGAACAGTCTTTGCTCCCTCGGTCTCGACAATCACAGGGCTATGGTCCTTTTGCGGCTCACCTACAGAGACACTCTTCACATCAGGAATCTCCTCCAGGAGAGCGACTATATTGTCCACTGAACCTCCGATTTCCAACTCGAGGGTTTCTCCCCCCGCCAGCTGACCGGTTAGGTTTTCCGGCGTGTCCACGGCCACGATTTTTCCATTGTTGATGATGATCACGCGCTGGCAGGTCATGCTGACTTCGGGCAGGATGTGGGTGGAAAGAATGACGGTGTGGTTACCAGCCAGATCCTTGATCAGCTCTCGCACTTCAATGATCTGTCGAGGATCCAGTCCAATGGTGGGTTCATCCAGGATAAGGACCTCCGGATCATGAATGAGGGCCTGGGCTATACCCACCCTCTGCCTGAATCCCTTCGAAAGTTGCTTGATGAGACGAGGACCCTCCTCCCCTAATCCGCAACGGATCTTGACCTCCTCCAGACGAGAGCCCACCTGAGCTCGATCGACGCCCTTAATGTTGGCAACAAAGCGAAGATAGGCATTCACCGACATCTCCCCATAAAGGGGAGGATTTTCGGGCAGATAGCCCACTCGCCGCTTCACTTCCAGGGGCTGCTTGAATACATCAAAGCCAGCCACAACCGCCCTTCCTTCCGTGGCCGGAAAGAAGCCGGAGAGGATGCGCATGGTGGTCGTCTTCCCCGCCCCATTAGGACCCAGAAAGCCCAGAACTTCCCCTTTCTGAACTTCGAAGCTCATATCGTCAACGGCGGTGTGCGATCCGTATCGCTTGGTGAGATGCTCTACTTGAATCATGGTTGGAAGCAAACAACTGATACCTGACCGCCTGACCGTCAGATTTCTGTCTCCCTATCTCCTGTCTCCTAGTTTCGGACTTCAGTCTCCTTATATCGTTCCTTCACGTACTTTTCCAGGATCTCAATAAAGTCTTGCGCGATGTTTGCACCCTTGAGCGTGGTCAGATGTCGCCCATCCACGTAGACGGGAGCCTTGGGCGATTCACCGGTACCGGGCAAGGAAATGCCGATGTCCGCGTGTTTGGACTCACCCGGTCCATTGACCACGCAACCCATCACAGCCACCTTTAGATCCTCCACACCCGGATAATCTTCTCTCCAAAGCACCATTTTCTCTTTGACATGCTGCTGAATGTCTTCCGTCAGTTCTTGAAAGAAGGTGCTGGTGGTTCTGCCACAACCGGGACACGCACTAACTTGGGGAGCAAAGCTGCGGATGTTCAGGGATTGGAGAATCTGTTGAGCGACGAAAACCTCTTCCGTTCGGTCTCCACCCGGCTGAGGCGTCAGGGAGACCCGAATGGTATCTCCGATACCTTCCTGCAGCAAAATGGAGAGGGCGGCAGTACTGACCACCACTCCCCGGGTTCCCATTCCAGCTTCTGTAAGACCCAGATGTAAGGGATAGTCGCAGAGCGAAGCCAAGTGGCGATACACTTTAATGAGATCGGGAGCTGCGGAAACCTTAGCACTGAGAACGATCCGCTGGTGGGCCAGCCCGTACTCCTCGGCCAGAGCAGCCGATTCCAGGGCGCTTTGGACCATCGCATCCATCAGAACTTCAACGGACTCCTTGGGTTCAGGAAGCTGGGCGTTGCTGTCCATCAATCGAGCCAACAACTTTTGATCCAGCGAGCCCCAGTTCACTCCGATCCGAATCGGCTTGTCATTCTCAAGGGCCACCTGGATCATCTGTTTGAAATTCTCATCGTGGTGCTTTCCCATTCCGACGTTGCCGGGATTAATGCGGTACTTGCTCAGTTTTCGAGCGCACTCCGGATATCGTGTCAGAAGGAGATGCCCATTGTAGTGAAAGTCTCCGATAATGGGGACCTGAAGGCCCTCTCCCTCCAGACGATTGACGATTTCAGGGATCGCCTGAGCCGCCTCCTCCGTGTTCACCGTCACTCGAACCCATTCCGAGCCAGCCTGGAAAAGCTGGCGGGTCTGCTCAACGGTGGCCTCAATATCTGCAGTGTCGGTGTTGGTCATGGACTGGACCACGATGGGGTGGTCCGAACCGATCGGAACCTGTCCTACCTGCACTGTGACGGTCTTCCGGCGCTCTATCATTCCCCTTACTTTACAATAGACATCCCTCGAAAACACAATCGTTGAACGGATTCACGGTGCAACTCCGTGAGACTGCACTTTGTGATCCGAGCCGTTATCTCTTATCATGAGCGAATGAACGATTTTCTTGAGCAGCTGTTTCAAACCACAAAGATCAAGGAATTTGTCCCTCTATTCAAAGAGGCGGAAGAGAAGTATGGAACCCAGGAGGAATTTCTCAAGGACGTTACTGCCTATCTGCCTGTGCGTCTGTACGAACACTACTACGACGACACCGT
>JAZFTY010000206.1:0-3511 GCA_036446935.1 Acidobacteriota bacterium
TCGCTTTGCCAGAGTGAGAGCGCTCTATGAGGATTTGACTCCTCCATTGATCTGGATGGTGACAAAGCACACGACATTGGTCAGAATTGTCATGATGAGAATCGATGTGCAGAAAGCTCCCCGTATCAGACGGGACCAGGCGTGAAACTCAAAAAGATGGCCCCAGAAAAGGTAGTTGAACAGTGTTGAACCGCCGCTGTACTGGGTCCCCAGCTGCATCGTCTTATCGGCAACGACAGCCACCATCACCAGACCGATTCCCCAGACCACATAGACCATATTGGCCAGAACCATCTCCTTCCAGCCCCCAAGGAGCTCTCGAGAGAAACGAATTCCCAAAAAAACGGGAAGAACCAGAAGAAGGCGAGTGAGGCTGATCTCCGAAGTCACATTCTCGTTGACGCCAGCCAGCTCCAACACAAATCTGAGCACCACAAAAACACTTACCAGAACTAAATAGGTTCGGGTCATTCGGATGTACTTACCCATGATTCCCTCCTTTGATGACGTGGATTTGAGAACAAGACCTGGGCTTGTTCTCATTCAAGATTGACCAGTATGACATTACCGGCATCAGGGAGGAAAGGATGGCTCAGTGCACTCAATAAATTCGAATGACGAAGACGTATCCTGTGAGTATCACTATTTTTATCGTGTTTCGATTCAGCCTGGAACTCCAGAATGGGAAGGGGGAACCCGGCACCTGCGAAAGAACCTCAGTGTTCCTAGTTTGCATGACTCATCTCGAAATGCGACTTGGCCTGTCCACAGGGACGTGCACTTAAATGATTGAAGAATTCCACCCGAATGACAGGGCCACAGGAACTTGAAAGCAATCCCAAATTGGCCTCTGGTGTGCCGACCTCGCACTAGCCCGGATTATGCATAATCCGGGCTCGACTGCTTCATTCCCAACCATTGCTGTAGAAGCCGGGCCCCTGTACACTGTGCGAATAATTTAACTCCAAAAGAGGGGGGGGGATTCCATATCATGAAGTACTTCAATGCTGCGTTTTTGTGCGCGATCTTGGGGATATCCGGGACTGCTTTTTCGGCTGAGCCCGGACCTGAACCGGAGAGGGCCGCTCAGGACGAGCAAGAACCCTTCATTCCCGTTACCGAAGAAATGCTTCTGGACCCCGATCCGGCCGACTGGTTAATGGTTCACCGCACCTATGATATGACCGGGTACAGTCCGCTGGATCAGATCAATTCTAGCAATGTGGGCCAGCTGAAGCTGGCCTGGATGAGAGCCATGGACGTGGGACCCCAGGAGCTTCGACCCCTGGTTTACGACGGCGTCATGTACGTCGCCCACCCGGGCAGCGATCATATCCAGGCCTGGGATGCGACGACCGGTGACCTGATCTGGGATTACAAGCGAGAACTTCCGTCGGATCTTCGCAACTATCAACCGCAGGGCAACCGGACTCGAAACCTGGCCATTTACGACGACAAGATCTACCACCTGACCTGGGATTCTTACCTGGTGGCTCTGCATGCTCATAGCGGTGAGCTTCTCTGGGAGACCCGGATTGCCGACTACAAAGATGGGATCACCCACTCCTCGGGTGCCATCATCGTGAAAGGCAAGGTCATCAGCGGTCGTTCCTGCGGCTTCCGCAATCTCGGCGTACGCTGTTTCATCGCCGCCCATGACGCCCAGACCGGCAAGGAGGTGTGGCGTACCTTTACGGCCGCTCGTACGGGAGAACCGGGAGGGGACACCTGGGGAGATCTTCCCGACGAGCGTCGCTTCCACGTCTCTCCCTGGGGACTGCCGGGAAGCTACGATGCCGAACTGGATCTGATTTACTGGGGGGTGGCGGTGCCGGCACCCTATCCTCGACTGATTCGTCGCGGCACCTGGGATGTCGGAGACAAGACTCCCTGCGAGTTGTACACCAACTCCACACTGGCCATGGACCCCGACACCGGGGAGATCAAGTGGTATTACCAGCACCTTCCCTGTGATGACTGGGATGCCGACTTTGTCCATGAGAGGACACTCATCGACCTGGTGGTCGATCCCGACCCCGGGGCGGTGAAGTGGATCAATCCCAAGGTCCGAGACAAAAAGGAAACGCGCAGGGTGGTGGTCAGCATGGGAGAGCCGGGAGGGCTGTTTGTCAACGATGCCGAGACGGGAGAGTTTCTCTGGGCTCACCCCTTTCCCTATGACAGCATCGAGAGGTTTCCCATCCGCGATATCAACGTCAACACCGGTGAGGTCTACATCAACCTGAATCTGGTGAGTAAGCAGGTCGGCCATCAGATCACCATTTGTGGTCACAACGCTAAGGGCTGGTGGTCCTGGTCCTACAGCCCGCTCACCCAGCTGCTCTACATCCCCATTAACCGGACCTGCCTGAACCAAAGCCCCAATCCAGAAGCCTCACAAGGTGCCCGCAAGGGTTCCATGGCGGAGCCGGGAAGGGGGGAGAATGCCCCCATGACCGAACTTCGAGCCCTGGACATCTCCACCGGGAAGCTGGCCTGGCAGTTCACCCAGCGGGCTCCCAATGCCGGTGCCACCATGGCCACCGGCGGCAACCTGGTGTTTTTTGGAGATCTCAACCGGCGCTTTCGCGCCTTCGATGCCAAGACCGGAAAGATCTTGTGGGAGACCATTCTGGGAAGCCTGATCACCGGCTACCCGGTCACCTATGCGGTGGACGGTAAACAGTATGTGGCAATACCGGTGGGGGGAGGGACCCTGGCTCAAATCAGTCGCTATACCCCTGAGCTGGAAGCACCCAGCGGGAGCAATATGATGGTGGTGTTTACGCTACCGGAGTGAGAAGAGAGGACTGAGTGCTGAGGACTGGGGACTGAGCGCAGACCACAGACCACAGACCACAGACCGCAGACCGCAGACCGCAGACCGCACGATTACACGAAGGCACGACGAGGAGAAACTATGGGAACCACGCGAAGAGAACTATTACTTTCTACGAGTGCTCTGGCGGGAGCATCTTTGCTGCCAGCCGGGGCAGCCCTGGCCCAACAGTCTTCTGACCCCCTGGAGGAAGAGGTGGCTGCCGCCCTGAATGTCTGGGACTTTAAGAAGATTGCACAACAGCGTCTCTCAGCGGACAGCTGGGATTTCATTACCGGTGCCGCCGGAGATGAGATCACCGTGCGCTGGAATCGGGAAGCCTACGACCGCATCCGCCTGCAGCCCCATGCCCTGGTGAATGTGGCCGGAGTCGATACCCGGACCCGGCTTTTTGGTCAGGAGATCCCCTTTCCCATTCTGGTGTCGCCCAGCGGAGGTCACAGTCGAAGCCATCCCGACGCCGAACTTGCCACGGCCCGGGGAGCCGGCCAGGCTCAGGCCATCATGACCGTCAGCACCCTCTCTTCCAAACCCATCGAGGAGCTGGCCCAGGTGGCTACCCAGAGTCTCTGGTTTCAACTCTATATGATCCGGGATCGGGGTCTGACCCGGGAAATCGTTCAGCGGGCCGAAGCCGCCGGCTGCAAAGCCATCTGCATCACCGTGGACACG
>JAZFTY010000207.1:0-2300 GCA_036446935.1 Acidobacteriota bacterium
GAGGCCCCCGCAAACGTACTCACTGAGTACGTTGAGGAGGCCGACCGAGCGGCAACGCGGGCAGGGTGGATGATTTCGGCGCTGCAGTAGAGAATTTATGCATAGTCCGGGCTACAGATCGAAACTGAAGCCTATGTTCCATCCCAACAAAGCGGTGTTTGCTCTGTTACTGGCAGTGCTCGTGCCCATCCCTGCCCTGGGGCAGGATGCTCTCTCTCAGTTCATGGAAGCGGCACGTGACGGACACAAGGAGAAGGTACAAACCTTTTTGGATGCAGGAACAGACGTCAACGCGAAGGACACCAATGGGTTCACCGCTCTGGAGTATGCGGCTTTTATGGGTCGGACCGAAACCGTGCAAGCCCTTTTAGAGGCAGGCGCTGATGTAAATGCTAAGGACTACTACGGAAGATCTCCCCTGGTCTGTGCAGCCTCTCTGGGTCGGACCCAAACCGTGGAAATTCTCTTGGCTGCAGGAGCTGATGTCAATTCCAAGGACGGAAGGGGGTGGACCGCCCTGGCGACAACGGCTCTTTTAGGCTATCGGGACACGGTGGAAGCCCTCTTGGCGGCGGGTGCCGATGTGAACGCCAAAGACAGCAGAGGGTGGACCGCTCTGTGGAATACTGCTTTTATAGGGGATCAGGAAACCCTGCGGACCCTTTTGGATGCAGGAGCTGAGGTCAACATTCAGGACCATGAGGGGTGGACCACCTTGGCCAATACGGCTTTTATGGGTCACACCGAAACGGTGCGAGTCCTTTTAGATGCAGACGCTGCAGTCGACATCAGGGACAACCAGGGCAGAACGGCTCTCCTGAGCGCAGCCTCCGTGGGTCATCGGGAAACCGTAAAGGCCCTCTTGCAGGCAGGTGCGGATGTCCATGTGAAGGACTACCAGGGCAGAACCGCCTCAATGCTGGCAAGGGAGGAAGGCTACACGGAAATGGTCGAACTGCTCAAAGAGGCAGGGGCCAAAGAGTGAGTACTTAGAATCTTCCTAACTCAATCGGAAACGATCCAGAAATCAGGCAACAGGTCGGAGAGGCGGCTCTGCATGTTCACTGCGATCTCTCTCGCTTCCTCTCGGGTGTCAAACGGACCCACCCGCACGCGATAGTAACGACCTGATGGTGGAACATTGGACACCACCACATAAGCGGTATACCCCACGTCTACTAACATCGCCCGTAACCCATCGGCTCTTGGGCGCGTACGGTAGGACGCCAGCTGCACAGCAAAACGCCCAGCCTGACGGCCTGTCGAAGCAAACTGGTTGGTGGGGGTTTGCTGCGCTCCTCGGTATTGAATTGGAGACTCTTGGTGGGTGTTTTCTGCTGCCCTCAACATGAAGTCCAACCTCGCTTCATTCCGAATGTCCAGGGATGCGCTCTGGATTGCCGTGGCGAAGCTCTCTAATGAAGCTTCGACTCTGTAGCCTCCCAGGGGCAGGCGCGAAGCTATGTACTTTCCTTCTTCGCCCGTGAGTACGGACCAGGTTCTACCAGTGTCAAGGTTTCTCATCGTCATCTTCACATTGGCCAGTGGCAACCCTCGCTCATCGTAGACCCGCCCTGAGATCATCGCATCGGCGACCTGAGCCCAGACCAGACCAGAGGTCAACAGCACAAGAAGAAATACTCTTTTAAACATAAAATACCCCTTACCCCAGAACTGTAGCGAAAAGGGGTGACATGGTATGCTGAGCTCTCCATGGCTGCTGAGAACAGGCGCTTCGATCTGGCCATTCAGGAATTCGACGCTGCCCATCGCGAAGATCCCAGGTCCATCCTCGTGAATGATCAGGAAGTTCCCTGGTCCCTCCTCTACCATCGGAGGATGACCCACTGGGTGAAGCATCTGGCACCCGATGCCCCGGAAACTTTGCTATTGGCCGCACGTTGCCAGCACATCCGCCGATGGACCATTCCCCGCAGCGATTACCCCATGGACCGGTCCGGGTACAAACGGTGGCGCAAGAGACTGGCCCAGTTCCATGCTGAGCAGGCGGCCAAGATTCTGGGCAGGGTCGGATATGACCAGGAGACGATCGATCGCCTGGGAGAATTACTGCAAAAGATTCGGCTCAAGCTGGACCCTGAGGTTCAGCTGTTCGAGGACGCCATTTGCCTGGTCTTCCTCGAGAACGAATTTTTCGACTTCGCTCAAAAGCACGATGAGGAAAAGTTGGTGACAATCCTACAAAAAACCTGGGTAAAGATGTCCGCCCAAGGTCATCAGTCAGCCCGGGAATTGGTAAAACAGCTGGATCCGGAGACACGCCGGCTGGTGGAGAAGGC
>JAZFTY010000208.1:0-2737 GCA_036446935.1 Acidobacteriota bacterium
TTTAGACTTCCGGTGACGAAATAAACAATGTTTGCGGTCTCATCAATGGCGGGTGAGGTCCAGATGGAACCCCCACCCTCTCGACTTTTCTCCACTACATAAAACCGCCATCGGATCCGACCCGTTTCGGCATCCAGGCAAACCGCCTGGGCCTGGGAGGAGGAAGTTCCGACATAGAGTCGGCCCCTGTGAACTGCCACGGAACAAAAGATCTGGGCCCGATTCCGCATCGGATCGTCATCCAGCTGGACCTGCCACATCTCCTCTCCGGTAGCGGCATCCAGGCAATGAACCTTGGCAAGACCCGTCCCGAAGTAGAGTTTCCCATCCTCATACTGGGCCGAGGAACGGACTCCCTGGTTTCCCGCTCCCGGTTCCGGATTGTATCCCGCAAAGAATCTCCACTTCTCCTTGCCGGTGGCGGCTTCCAAGGCATACTGATAACCTGCCATGGTCCCGAAAAAGAGGGTGTCCCCCACAACCGTTGGAGTGGTCTGAATAGGGGCATCCGTTTCAAAGTGCCACTTTTGCCAGAGTCGACCCACGTTGCTCTTTCCCAGCCGGCCCTCCACGGAGTTGAAGCGGGTATTCTGCAAGTCGTGTCCAAATCGGACCCAATCTCCCCCCCGGTTGGCCTGAAGCAAGCCTCCCGGACTCATCCCACCAAGCGGCGACGGGCGTGCCGGCACCACGGCCGCCATGGCGCCGGCCAGCGTCATGTCCTTCAGGAACTCCCGTCGTCCCACCTCATTTTTCTTGGTCATGATGGTTGGCTCCTCCTGCGATCAGCCATGGTACTTCAATGTTCGATGAGAGTCTAAAAGATGCTGACAGCTGACAACAGACCGCTGACAACAGACCGCTGACAAACTAGAACACTTTTGGAACTTGGAACGCGGGCGAAGCCCGCTATCTGGAACCTGGCACTTGAAACATCGGGCGTAGAGTGAGATATTGCCCTGCAAGGGAGGACAAAACCCATGCCGAGACCAATGACTCTGACAACCCTTCTGGTTTCCTTTTTCGTTCTGATTCTTCAGCCGCTAGAGGCGCAGTGGACTCCACCCTCCCGACTTTCCCGTCAGGAGATCGTCCAGGATTCCCAGAACGTCCTGGCCATGCCCGACATCCCCTTAAAGGCACGGGAGGACATTTTCCGAATCCGCGCTCTGGAGATGGACTGGGACATCGGCGGTATGGTTTATGAACCCGAGGACGCTTCCAAAATTCCAGTGGGCCCTGACGGAAGGAAGATCGGAGTCTTTGTGCTGCACGGTGGAGGGGGAGACCATCGAAGCAAAGACAAGCTTGCTCGCTTGCTTTCCGGAAAGTTTGGTTTCAAGGTCACCACCATGAGCTACCCCGGATATCTCTATCTTTTGAATGCCAGTCACGACTGGCCGGGGGAGCCTGTGGATCCAGATGGCACGCTGCGGATGCCCATTTGGAACAAAGACCAGCCGATCACTCACGATCAATATGAGGTGGTCGAAGACCAATCGATGATGGATCGTTACGGGACGGTCATTATGGCCTGTGCCAAGAAAGGAACCGACTTTTACCATCGCATGGCCGGCTATCCAGTGGCTTTTGAGGAAGCCGCCAAGGACATGATGCGCCGCCATCTCCCCGAGGGTGAGTATTCCATCTACATTCACGGCCACTCGACGGGAGGGCCTTTTTCCTTCATGCTGACTCAGCGAGTTCCCAACGTCGTTGGCGTCCTGGGGATGGAGAATTCCCCTTTTGGCTATATCTACTCACAATTGATTGGCTACAGCTGGAACCTCCCCTTTAACTGTCTGGTTGAGTTTACCTGGCGACTCAGTGCCATGTACGCGGGATACGAGGCCCTTCAAAACGAAGGAGGCTCTGCCTTGATGCATCTGCCCAGGTTGATGGAACAGGTTCTGGAAAATTATGAAACAACCACCACCCGAGCCCGCTTCAAGGCAGAATATCCAGTTCATCTCAACGGCTCGGAATCCTTAATTGCGGCAGCACGAGCCACCGCCGAGCGTCTGAATCTGAGTGAGAAAGAAACGGAAGATCTCGTTCACCGATATCGCTCTTATCCCCGTGAGCTGAGTGGAAAGGGAGTCAAACCGGTCCCCCCCATCCTCTTCAGCATTGCCAAGAAGAGCAAGGATCACACCTTTGAAGGGTACACCAAGATTGTTCTCCCCATGTTTGCCGCCATGGATCCGGCGCCCAAGGTGCATCTGGTTCCCTTCGAGGCGGGTGTCCACAGTTACTCTCGGGCCGAGCCGGACCTGCCCATGGGTCTCGCTCCGGCCATGGTGAAGATGTGGCACGACGCCATCATGGGGGGATACTTCGAGGAGTGACCGCTGACTGCTGTCAGCGGAAATCCCAAATTCCAAACCCCAAACAAATTCCAAATTCCAAATTCCAAACCCGGAACCTAGATCGCGCGTAGAGAGAGAAACAGGGGTGGGCAAAAAATCAGGGGTCAGGGGGTCAGGTGACCTAATACTGCTTCCACTTCAGTTTCTTGGACATTTCCCGGCGCTCTTCTTCCTCTTCCCAGGTCATGGGTCCTCGCCAACCGGCGATGTCCCATCCCGTCACCAACCCCGGTTGATTGGGGTTAGTGATCTGATGCTCATCATCGGAAGAAAGAATGGGAACACCCTCCGCATCACGCATGATGGTGTGCTGGGGATAGTTCTGATAGAAGATCACAAAGACCCGAAGACGTACGAGACTGTAAACA
>JAZFTY010000209.1:0-2375 GCA_036446935.1 Acidobacteriota bacterium
GGAATCTATAAGGGCAGTCCCGAGGTGGAGCAAGTCTATTACCGTATTGCGGCCGGGCTGCCCGGCTCCCCGATGCCCTCTCATCTCGCACTCTATGGGGATGACATCTGGCATCTGGCGAACTACGTTCGTGAGATGTCCAGTGACCACCAGCGCGAGCGCATGGAAATGAAGCGTTTTCGCGTCGTGGCCATCCGAACCGACGAGCTTCCCGACCACCCGGATGCCAGCGTTTGGCGAAATGCGCCGGCCGTCAACCTCCACCTGATGCCACTGTGGTGGAGGGACAATCGTCCCGAAGAGGTAGCGGTTCAGGCTCTTCACGACGGACAGGAAATCGCCATCCAGATGACCTGGCCCGACACCACCTATGACCACACGGCAATTCGACCGCAGGATTTCCGCGATGCCGCGGCCATTGAATTCTCCCCCGATCCGGATCCGCCCTTCTTCGGTATGGGGGAAAAAGGGACTCAGGTGGCCATCTGGATGTGGAAATCGGAACGCCAGGCCGATCTGGAGCCCGCCTTCCAGGAACTGGATAAGATCTATCCCAACATTGGCATCGACTCCTATCCGAACCTGCTTCACTCTCCTCTGGAGCAGCCGACCAGGCACGCACTCACATTGGAATCGGACCCCGATTTTGTCACCGGATGGGGAGCCGGCAACATTGTTTCTGATCCCACCCGCAACAGTGCCGCTGAGGACTTGTTCGCCGAAGGATTCGGCACTTTGAAGGCACATCCACCCATGGATCAACTCGTGAAGGCCATGGGTGTCTACTCGGTGGGTTCTTATCGGGTGGTCTTCCGGCGTCCCCTTGCCGCCCGGAGCGCCACCCAGATCTCGCTTGAGCCGGGTGACACGGCACTAGTGAGCTTTGCGGTTTGGGACGGAAGCGCAGGGGACCGAGATGGGAAAAAGTCGGTCACCATTTGGCAGGAACTCTACATTTCTCCATGAAAGACAAGGAGTAAAAAGCATGACGGACCCATCCAAGAGATTCGACATCAATCGACGTGATTTCCTGCGCTGGGTTGGCGTGGGCGCTGGCACCGGCATACTGGGAGGGGGGCTGTCGTGTCGGCTTTTGGAACCGGTGGAGGGAGAAGATAATCCCCTCTCCCGATCGGTCTCTCGCGACTGGGAAAAGATCTATCACGATCAGTACCGGTATGACAGCACCTTCGACTGGGTGTGCTCACCCAACGATACCCATGCTTGCCGAGTGCGTGCCTATGTCCGCAACGGCATCGTGACCCGCGCCGGTTCCACCTACGACTACCAGAATTACGCGGATCTTTATGGCAACAAGGCCACCAACAATTGGAATCCACGCCAGTGTGCCAAGGGTTATACCTTCCACCGGGTCTTGTACGGCCCTTACCGGTTGCGTCATCCCATCGTTCGCAAAGGGTGGAAGGCCTGGGTGGATGCGGGGTGCCCACAACTGACCCCCGAACTGAAGACCAAATATCTCTTTGACGCCCGGGGTCAGGACGAGTTCATCCAGATCACCTGGGAGGATGCTTTTCGAAATGTTGCGAAGACCTTGAAGGGTATCGCCGAGCGCTACAGTGGAGAGGTCGGCAAACAGAGGCTGCTGGACCAGGGATATCAACCTGAAATGGTTGAAGCCACCGGCGGAGCCGGAACCCGCTGCATCAAAATGCGGGGAGGAATGGGCCTGCTGGGGGTGCTTGGGAAGTACGGGATGTACCGGCTCAACAACACCATGGGTTTGCTGGATTCCATTGTTCGGGGAGTGGGGCCTGAGGAAGCTCGCGGCGGGCGCAACTGGGCCAACTACACCTGGCATGGAGATCAGGCGCCAGGACACCCCTGGGTCCATGGTGTGCAAGCCTCTGACTGTGATTTCAATGACCTGCGCTTCTCCAAGCTCATCATCATGGACGGAAAGAATCTCGTCGAGAACAAGCTTCCCGACTCCCACTGGTTCATCGAGTGCATGGAGCGAGGGGCAAAGATCGTCGTCATCGCCCCGGAATACGGCCCCCCTGCGACCAAAGCCGATTACTGGATCCCCATCAGGCCCCAGACCGATACCGCACTCTGGCTTGGTGTCACCAAGCTGATGATCGACAATAAGTGGTACGATGAGACTTTTGTCAAACGCTTCACCGACTTCCCGCTCCTTGTTCGCACCGACACGCTGAGGCGCCTGCGCGCCCACGAGCTGTTTCCTAACTATTCGTCCAACCTCTCATCCGATGGCCCATCGGTAAAAATCCAGGGGTTCACACCGGAGCAGCACAAGATACTCGGTGACTACGTGATCTGGGACCAGATAAAGAACGGTCCAGCCCCGATCACGCGCGACGAGGTAGGCAAGACAATGACCGAGAGGGCGC
>JAZFTY010000210.1:0-6811 GCA_036446935.1 Acidobacteriota bacterium
AAGGAGAATTCTTGGGGCTGGCACTGAACTCCTTTACGAGCAAAGTGAGCTATTCGTCTTTGGCTCGGGTGTAGCGTTGGTCGGGGTCCAACTCACGGAGTATCCGAAGCTCTTCCTCAGTAGGTGGATCCGTGTGCCGGATCTCATCGGGGATGAGCATCTCAAAACCGGTGTTTTCCTGAACTTCCTCAACCTCGGCACCGGGGTGTAGAGCCTCCAGGCGCATCCTGCGGGTGGTGGGGTCAAAGTCGAACATGCCCAGATGGGTGATGACCCTGTAAATTCCTCCCGCCGTCAAACCGGCCTTTTCACGACTGTCCCCTCCCTGCAGATAACCCGGGGTGGTGATGAAATCGACCTTTTCTACAAAGCGCCTTTTCTCGTGGTGCATGGCAACCAGGATCCTGGTTGCCAGGCTGGCTATATCGTTGGCCCCACCCGTTCCGGGAAGGCGCACCTTGGGGTTGTCGGCATCACCGATGAAAGAGCTGTTCAGATTTCCGTACTGGTCAATCTGGGCGCCCCCCAGAAAGCCGTAGTCCACGTATCCTCTCTGTTGAAGAAGGAGAACGTCGGTGATGGAGAGATGCATGTTGCCCCTTCGAGCTGCTCTCTGCTCATTGGTGGAAGGAGGGAGTTTGCCCGGTTCGATGTGAGGTCCGATCACCCCTCCTTCAAAAAGAATGGTCAGTCGAGGGGCGTGCATCTTTTGGGCCAGGACACAAGAGATGAGCGGCATACCCGCTCCGCCGAAGATGATCTTTCCATCTTCCAGGATCCTGGCGCTCATGATCGCCACCAGTTCAGCGGTATTGTAACTATTTTTAGTCATTGTAAACACTTCTTCCATCGGTGGTGGCCCGAAGGATATCACCGAACTTCAACATCTCCAGATAGTCGGTCCAGGACTCCGGGGCGTACACGTACTGGTCCAGGTACTCCTTGACGCCTTCCGGACCCTTTCCCATCATCAGCTTGACGTAATAGTCCATGTGGTTGAAGTTGGGCTCGTAGTATCCGTAGCATTCGTGGGGAAGACACCCATAGGGAACCTCGACTACAGCGTCAACCTTGAAAAAGGGAATGGATGTCCGATCCGGGCTCCTTCTGACCTGATCATTGCTGATGATTCTCTCGGTCGTGATGATGACCTTGTCCGAAGCCCCAGCAATGTCCTCATCCATAAAGGGAAGTCCTTCGCTTTGCACATTTCCGTAAGGGTCGCAGCGCTGAGTGTGAAGGATGGCCACGTTGGGATTCAGAGCGGGCACCAGAGCCAGCTTCTCTCCCGTATAGGGACATTCCATCTCTTTGAGCTCCGGCAACCGGGGTAACAGGTCGGATCCCAACATGGCCCTGGTGGGGATGAAGGGGATCCCCATGGCCCCGGCACGGTAGCGCAGGCCCAGAGACATGTGACTCCATTCCTCGTAGACAGCCAACTTTTCCTGCGTATAGTGGCGCATGACGCGGGAAACACCCCAGGTGACCCCGGGACTGAACCAGCTGGTGATCACATGCTTGGTGGCTTCCGCCACCAGCAACAGGTCTCCCTCGGTGGAGGAAATACTGCGGGAGTAAACCAGGTCCTTTTTCTTCTGGCGAATGAGTTCCCAGATGGCCGCCATAGGTGTCCTGGAATAGTGACATCCTCCTGCAGCCACATGGTCGCCGTCCTGGATGAGATGGATCGCCTCGGTCAGGGACATGACCTTTTCCCGCAATCCCCTGTCTTTGTTCTCGATGACCTCTCTGAGTTCTTTATAAGATCTGGGCATGATTTCTTCCCATCAACGGGTCACGGTTTCCGATGGGGTCTCCTGTGACTTTCGAGATGATTTTCCTCCGTTTTTGCCGATGTAGTCCTCGAGATCGATCCGCTCCATGACCTCGGCCGGGACCTTGGGTTTGGCGGCAAAGATCTCCAGTGACGGTTTTGCGGTGGCATCAATTCCCACCTTATCGCTAACAGGACTACCTTTCGACTGGGAGGGATCCAGTTCATCGTGAGAAACCCCTTTGATAACAATCAAGTCTCTATCTGCCTGGGCTCGGGTGGCAATGGCCTGGATGACCGCCTGATTGTTGGTGATATCGATATCCTCATCCACAACCACACAATGTTTTACCTGCATATCGGCGACAAAGGCCGTGAGGATCACCTGCTTGGCCTGTCCGTCGCGGGACTTCTTAACAGAAACAAACAAGGTAAAGGGGGCAGGGCAGCGCACGCTTTGAACCGCCGGTACGTTCTTCTGCAGGAAATCGAGGATGCTGGGTTCCATGGGGATGGTACTCATCAACAGCAGTTCTCTGTGGGGTCCCCCGCAGATATCCTGAAAGATGGCACCCTGGCGATGGGTGATGGCCTTCACGTTAATGAAGGGCCGGCGAACCTGGCCCGCCGAATACCCTGTAAATTCACCGTAGGGACCTTCCTCCTCGCGCTCAAAGGGAAGGATCTCGCCCTCAATGATGATTTCCGATCGTGCCGGCACCTGTAAATCCACCGTCTGGGCCTGAACCACGTCCAAGGGAGAACCCATGAGGCCGCCCATGACGTGGCGCTCATCGGTGTCGTAGGGACCAATGAAGAGAGCCCCCATGCACCAGGCGGGGTGGTTCCCCAGCGCAATGGCCAGTTGCATCGGTTCATTTCTCTGTTCCGCCTTTTCGTAGATCTGACTGAGATGTTTTCCGGGTGTCATGTAGATTCCCAGCTTTCGGGAACCTTTCATCATCAAACGGTCATAGCTGCAGTTGTAGGATCCGGTATCCGGGTCCTTGGCCATGACGATACCACCACTGATATAGGGAGAGCCGTCCGTATCGTGATATTGCATCTGGGGAAGCTTCATGATGTCCACCTGATCACCCACCTGGATGACCTCCTGGACCGGCCCCTCTGTGACCAAGTTGGGCTCGATGAGGTTGTTGAGGGCATCCCGATACTTCTGGGGCAACTCACGTTTATCCACGCCCAGACCCAACGCCACCGTGGTGCGTGAAGCACAGGTATTGACCACGACCGAAAACTCGGTGTCCTTGACATTTTTAAAGTGCAGAATTGGGGTGCGCCTCTGCTGCTCCAGTTTGGTGACGATAGCCGTCGTTTCGTAGAGGGGAGAAATCTCCTTCTCTATCTCGATGTAGTTTGAAGGCAGTTTCTCTTTCACTCCTTCAAGAAAGCTTCTAAAGTCCTTACCCAGCATCGTGTTCTCCCTTTATCTTGTGAATTCGCTTCAAGCTAGCCCGGATTATGCATATTCCGGGTTAGGATTAAAAGTCTCCGGCTTTGAGGTATCTTTTTTCGGGATCGAGCGCGCGCAGTGACTGCAATTCCTCATCCGATGGCGGAGTGGTGGTCTTTAAGTCATCAGCAACAAGCAGTTCGAAACCTGTTTTCTCCCGAACTTCCTCTTCGGTGATGCCGGGGTGTACGGCAGCCAGTTTCATGGATCGGGTTTTTTTATCGAACTCCAGAATACCTAAATTGGTGATGACTTTCTCGACTCCTCCACCCAGTAACCCTGTTTTCTCTCGAGCTTGACCGCCCTCCAGGAAACCGGGACTGGTCACAAAGTCCACCTTTTCTACGAACCGTCGCTTTTCATGATAGCTAATGATGAAGACCCGATTCGCCGAGCTGGCGATATCATTTGCCCCCCCACTTCCCGGCAGCCGTACCTTGGGTTTTTCCAGGGTTCCAATGCAGCTGCTGTTGATGTTTCCGTGACGGTCGATCTGTGCGCCTCCTAAAAAACCCACGTCGACAAACCCCCGTTGCAGGTAGAGCATCATATCGATGGTGGCAGGGGTGGCCACGGAGCGGCGCACCGAACGCGCCTCATTGGTGGAACGGGGCAGACTCGTGATTCTGGGGGCGACACCTCCAACTTCGAACAGGATGGACAGGCTGGGGGCATGCATTTTCTGGGCATGAATGGCCGAGAGCAGGGGGAGTCCGGCTCCGGCAAACACAAGCTGACCATCTTGTAAGGCACGTGAGCCCATGATCACCGTCAGTTCCGCAGGGTTATAGTTGCTCACTGCGGCCAAATCCTTCCTCTTCGAGTCGTTTCCAGCAAGCTGCGCACACCAAACAATTCCAGATACTCTTCAAAATCGGCGGGCTGGTAGAAATACTTGTCCAGGTACTCCCGTACAAAGCCTATTTTATCTTCCGCCTGCAGTAAACCCTGGCCATACTCTCCCAGTTTTTCATAGGCGGGTTCGTACCGCCCATAGCATTCATGGGGATAGCAGCCGAAGGGTAATTCTACCACGGCATCAACACAGAAGAAGGGGATGTTGGTGGAGTTGGGTGCATCCCGAATGTGCTCATTGTCAACGATCTGCTCGGTCGTCAAGATAACCCTGTTGGCCGCTTTAGCGGTGTCGATATCCAGACACGGGGGGCCAAAGATTTGAGCGTTTCCGTACTTGTCGGCAATCTGGGAATGAATGATAGCAACATCGGGATTGACGGCGGGAATCAATAGCATCTCCTCACCCGAATAAGGGCAGGTGAAGCGTTTCAGACCTCTTATTTTCTCCAGGTCGGAACCGAGCATCGATTTGGTGGGAATCGAAGGAATTCCCATGGCGCCCGCCTTAAACCTGAGCGAGAGGCCCAGCAAGCTCCATTCCTCAAACGTACTGGGATCCCTCTCGGCGAAGGTGCGCATGATTTTGGAGACCCCCCAGGTGACTCCGCCACTGAACCAACTGGTGACCGCCTTGCCCATGGCCCCCGAAACGAAAAGCCAATCTCCTTCAAAACTCATGAGAGGTTTATAGAAGGTGATCTCCTGCTTCTTTTGCCGAATGATCTCCCACAACACACCCATGGGTGTGCGTGTATATTGGAGCCCTCCCACGGCGACGTGGTCTTTGTCTTTGATCATGCCCACGGCTTCTGCCAGGGTCGTTCGCTTATCCCTGGCTCCCTTGTTCTTTGCAACGATCTCCTGGCGGGCCTTACGGTAATCCATTCTCTAAACCCTTTCTCGACTCCATAACTTCACCCATATGGGGTCAGTTTCCACATTTCTACGAATTAGGCAAGTTTTAGGGAGGGTCCGGGGTGGTCCGCTTCAGACTTGTTTTATTGCCTCCAAGACGACTTCCGGCGTCATCGGCAACCGTCGTATTCGTGCTCCCGTGGCCGCAAAGACGGCATTGGAGACGGCAGGGGCAAGGGGAGGTACGCCCGGTTCGCCGACGCCGCCGATTTCACCATCGCTTTCCAGAATATGCACTTCCACGTCCGGAGCCTCGCTCATGCGCAGAAGATGGTAATCCAGGAAGTTCGCCGATTTAACCCCGCCCTCGGCAAATTCGATCTTTTCTTTGAGCGCTGCGCTTAATCCCATGGTGATGGCCCCTTCCATCTGGGCAACAACCGTATCCGGATTGACGATGGGACCACAGTCCACGGCGCAAACCACTCGATGAACTTTGACCACCCCTGTTTTCTCCTCCACCGAAACTTCCGCCACCTGAGCGACGTAGCTTCCAAAGGCGTGGAGGCAGGCAACGCCACGGGCCTGGCCCTCGGCCAAGGGTTTACCCCAACCTGCCTGGGTTGCAACCGTCTGAAGGACTCGCTGGGCCCGCGGGTCATGTTCCAGATGCTGCAGCCGAAATTCCAGAGGATCCTTTCCGGCCGCATTGGCCAGCTCATCCATGAAGCTTTCCAAGGTGAAGCCGTTGTGAGAATTGCCCACCGAACGCCAGAACGTGGCTGGAATCGGGTTTTCCAGCTTCACGTATTCCACCGATAGATTGGGGATCTGATATTGCAGGTTGATCAGTCCCGATACGGCGGCGAAATCCACTCCAGGGGGAGCAAAGGGGAGCACGAAAAACATGGGGGCTACGACCTTGTGAGACCAGGCGGTCACTCGGCCCTGTCCATCGATCGCCCCTGCGATTCTACAGCTGTTCCCGGGACGGTAGGCACCATATTGGATGTCTTCTTCCCGGCTCCATATCAGCTTGATCGGTCTCCCAGTGGCCTTGGAGATCTGCACCGCTTCTTCAACATGTTCGACCAGCGCACGGCGTCCGAAGCCACCTCCCACGTAGGTTGTGTGGACCTGGATCTGCTCCGGCTTCAATCCAGTGATTTTCGTTGCTGCCTGAAGCGTTCGGGTTTGACCCTGAGTGGGAACCCAGATGTCACATCCATCAGAGCGGACATGAGCGGTACAGTTCATGGTCTCCATTGTGGCGTGGGACAGATAGGGCAAGATGTACTCGGCCCGTACCTGCTTGTGGGCCTGGCTCAGAGCGCTTTCGACATCACCATCATTTCGGGCAGAGATACCCGGCCTGTTGAGACTGTCGGTGAGCTGCTTCTCTACGGTCTGGGTACTGAGATGGGGCTGAATTCCTTGATTCCACTCGACGTTGAGGGCATCTCGCCCTTTCCAGGAGGCGTCGATGGTATCCGCGCACACCGCAATCCCTCGGTCTATTTTCACCACGTGGCCGACCCCCGGCATCTGCCTGGCGGCTTTTTCATCATAGGAAATCACTTGGGCCCCGTAAGCGGGGGGGCGGGCAATGGCTGCGTAAAGCATATCGGGCACAAACACGTCGATACCAAATTGGGCCTTCCCGTTGACCTTGGCGGGAATATCCAAACGCGGTACGGGTGTGCCCACAATTTTAAATTCACTCTTTTCCTTCAACCTGGGGTTTGTGGGGACGGGGAGACGGGCGGCTTCTTCGCACAACTCTCCATAGGTGAAGCTGCGGTCGCTGGGCTTGTGGTGAACCTTGCTCAGTGAAGCCTCGCACTCGC
>JAZFTY010000211.1:0-3882 GCA_036446935.1 Acidobacteriota bacterium
GGAGTACGGCAAGCAAGTTGTGGAAATCAAGCCCAGCCATGAGATCTATACAGAGATCCTGGAGGCGGCCCGTGATCGCAAGGTGGCCATCGTGATCCAGGACGAGCAAACGATGCATGCCTCCTGGGAGATCTTCATGAATATCTACCACCCTTCAACTGAGAAACAGTTTTGGATTGCACCCATTAACCGAGAGGAACTGATCGAAAAGATCATCGAGGAAGCAGAACTCATCTTTGTTTCCCCCATGTGCTGGGACGAAATGAGAAAGCGGGCCCCAGCCGAAAAAGAATTGAAGACCTACGAGAACTTTATTTCTCAAGAAACCATCGATTATCTCAAGGAGCTTCAACTACTTGGGGTCACGCTCTAAGAAGGCAAATCTTCCAGAGGCTGATTCCTTCAGCATTCAGTACCTGAAAAGCCTCCCCAAGGCTGAGCTGCACCTTCATCTGGAGGGTTCGGTGACTCCCTCCGGCCTTCGAAATTTGAGCAAGAGGTATGGAACGGAGTACAGCACGCTCAGTGAGGAAGAACTCGAGCGACAGCTCTTTCGGTATGAGGATTTCTACAGCTTTCTCGAGACTTATCGAATTGTCTGCGAACACCTGCGGGAGCCGACCGACTACGTGAAGGTCTTGGATGGGCTGGGTGAGTACTTCACCCAGGAGAACATTCGCTATGCCGAGATCATCTACACACCTTCCATTCCCTGGAAATATGAACGAGACGGCAAGGACATTCTTCAGGCTCTTCTGGAGAGGAGCCAGCAGATCCAGTCGACTCAAGGGACTCTGATTCGGTGGATTTTGGATTGTGTGCGTCAGTTTGGACCCGAATGGGCGCGGCGAACCGCTGAGTTGGCAGAGGAGTTCCGAGACCAGGGCGTGGTGGCGGTCGGTCTTGGCGGCGATGAGAAATCTCTTGAGATGAAGGAATATCAGGAGATTTTCTCCTGGGCCAGGGCTCATCGGCTCTACATTCATGTACACGCGGGAGAGATTGGCGACGCCCAGCAGGTGTGGGATGCTCTCCTCATTTTGGGTGCCAATCGCATTGGACACGGTATTCAGGCCGCCCGAGATCCAAAGCTGATGGATTACCTGCGCCAGCACGCCATTGGTCTGGACGTCTGCCTGACCAGTAATCTCCTGACCGGTGCCTGGAAACCCATCTCAGACAACCCTTTTAGGTTGCTTTTCCAGCGAGGAGTGCCGGTCTCCTTGAACACCGACGATCCCGGGCTTTTCCAGACTTCTTTGAGCGAAGAATATCAGAAGGCCGTCCAGTTCTTTCAATTGACTCAGGAAGAGGTGCACCGAATCGTACTGCAAGGTATTCGCTCATCGTTTTTGCCCCATGATGAGAAAATGGTCTTCATGAAACAGTTTCAAGAGGAGATCCGCCAGCTTTCCGCCTGAAACCGACTGGGCCCGTGGGCTAAAGCCCACGGCTCGGTTCTGACTCGCTCCATCAGAGCCGCAGGCTTTAGCCTGCGGGCCTACAGCGTTGCCATTCTCAGGACTGCTTGTCTCAGGGTCCGGTTGCGGGAGAGAGCTTTGAGGGTCTGGCGGGTGAGAAAAGGGTATTGAACGGCCCAAAGCAGCATTTGAGCCAGTCGAAAAGCAGGACGAAAGTAGCCATTGCGTGCTCGAGTGTATTCGCAAAGATCCTGCTCGCTGAGCCTGTCTTCGTGAAGTCGCTCCTTGAGAATCCGGCAGGCCAGCTGGGCATCCTTTAAGGCCACCGTCATCCCCTGTCCCGTGACCGGATCGACGGCCCCTGCCGCATCGCCCACCAAAAGCAGTCGCTCTCCGTGACAGCGCGAAACCTCCAGGCTGACGGCTCCAGTGCTTTGGACCAGGCCTTGGGGATAGGGACTTTTCAACCGTTCCATCAAGAGTGGGAAGAGACTCAACTTTTCAAAATAGAGATCCGATAAGGGCGTCCCACGGGAGCGCTGCGCTGAGCCAAAAAGGAGCAGGGTGATTCGAGCCGATCCGTTGCCCATGGGAGCCACGTAGGCTTCCCCTGCTTCACAGCAGTGGACCTCAACCATGCCCGTGCCCTGTAGTTGGTCATAGAAGGTCCGAAGGGCAAATCTGCGAGTGTGCCGTTTCCGGCGGTCAATCCCAAACCCGTTGTGAAAGCGTGATCGGATACCATCGGCCCCGATCAGCAACCTTGCCCTGTGGGTGTGCAATTGACCTTGATAGAGGCCGGTCACTTCCACCTGCTTGAGGCCGGTTCGAGCAGACAATACTCTAAAGGCCTCACACAATTGGACTCCGGGCTGTCTTTCCGCAAACCGAGCCAGGCTTTCATCCAGAATCATCCGGGGGACCACCCATCCCTGGGCTGTTGGAGAAATTTCACCAAAGTTCACTTCAAGGCAACGGTCTCGGGGGAGGTGAAAACGGATTCCCGAGAAGGCTTGTGCTCCCTGGGCCCGCAGCTGGGAGAGGATGCCGAGTTTGTGAAGGATGTCTGCCCCGGCCGGCATCAGTCCCTCCCCGCAGACCTTTTCTCGGGGAAAGGTAGCTTTTTCAACCAGGAGGACACGAAAACCCTGTCGGGCCAGCAAGGCGGCGGTTGTTGAACCGGCTACGCCGGCGCCGACGATGATCCCATCAAAATTTGCCATGGGGGGACCTCTTGATCAGCGGAAGTGGGTGATGGTGAGCCCGTTTTTCCCTGTTTTTCGCATTACTCAATATGGAGTTAAAACAAAGACCCAAGATTGTTCCTTACAACGAGCCTACTATGCCCAATATCGATACGCTAGATCTTGCTGTAGGAATTCCATCCTACAACGAGGCAGACAACATCGGATTCGTGGTTCGCCAGGTCGCTGCAGGGCTAGAGAAATATTTTCCTGATTTGAACACGGTGATCATTAACGCCGACAATTTTTCCCAAGGTGGAACCAAAGACGCCTTTATAGCAGCTGATAGCGGCCGTATTCCCAAGGTGTATCTCTCCACACCAGCCGGGGTGAAAGGAAAGGGGAACAATTTCAGGAATCTATTCAACTATCTGTTGCCCTATCATCCCAAAGCGGTCGTTGTTGTGGACGCGGACCTGCGAAGTATTCGCCCGGAGTGGGTGCGATACTTGGGCCGGACCGTTTTTAAGGGATTCGATTTCGTCACCCCCCTCTATTGCCGCAATGAATATGACGGCACCATCACCAACCAGCTGTGCTATCCGCTCCTTTACAGTGTGCTGGGCCGTGACATTCGACAACCTATCGGTGGAGACTTCGCCTTTTCCGGAAGACTGCTGGAGCACTGGATGAGTCAAGACTGGGATGAAAACGTCCTTCAATATGGAGTGGACGTCTTTATGACCACAGAGGTCATGTTTCAAAGAGGGATTTTTCGAATATCGGCTGCGGGCTGGGCTGAGATTGTTTTCTCTTTTCTAGCCGCCTATGCTGCCCAGTCGGATCGTGAGCAACAACTGGGAATTGTCGAGGCACTCAAACCTCTCTATTTTGCCAGAACGGTTTCCTTTATCTGGGAAACGCTGGAACTCGACCCTGTGGACTCAGAGAGAAAACTGCTCCAGCAGGCCCAAACTTTCTGGGCGAAGCGCTCCGCACTGCTGGATAGCCAGGCGGCGGTGGCGTAAAGATAGCGAATTAGAGTTCTACAGCTCCGAAACGAAACCGGAAAAACCTTCGTAGGGACCAAGAAGGTGTTTTCGCAATCCGTTTCTGAACACCACCGGGTCGACCTCGAGCCGCTGGCACCAGAAGGAAAAGTCGGACTCGTCCTTAAGAAGAAAATGGAGTGCGGTGCGTCGGTTATTCGGGTGAGATGCTTTTAGATCCTCAAGGGCGATGCGAAAGACCGCAGCCGCCAGTTTCCGGTGGTTAGT
>JAZFTY010000212.1:0-2126 GCA_036446935.1 Acidobacteriota bacterium
GAAAAGGGGTCGTTTACCGGTGCCATCCAACGTCGAAGAGGAAGCTTTGAAAGGGCTCATCGCGGAACTCTCCTCCTTGATGACGTGGATGATCTCCCCATTGAGATCCAGGTCAAGTTGTTACGTGTTTTACAAGAAGCCACACTGCAGCGCGTCGGGGGTGAAAAAGAGATTGAGATAGACGTGCGAGTCATCGCCACCACCAAGCTGGACTTGGCTCAGGCAGTGGAAGAAGGGCGTTTTAGGGAAGATATTTTTTACCGCCTTCATGGGCTAGAAATCAAACTGCCTCCCTTGAGAGAACGAGGAGAAGATATCCTTCTCTTAGCGGAACACTTTCTTCGTGTTCTCGCCTCTGACGAAGCTCCCCGCAAGTCACTTACCCCTGAAGTAGCCGATTGTCTACTGCGGCATGCCTGGCCGGGGAACGTGCGTGAACTGAGACGTGTCCTGGAATCCGCTGTTGTCGTGTGCCGTGACTCCGAGATCCTTCCCCGGCATTTGCCCGAATATCTTCGAGAGGAGCAGGCCGGACCCAAACTCTTTGCGCTGCATCTGGCCGGTGTCGATTCAGTCGCACTCAAGGATCTGGTCCAGAAGTTTGAGGATGAGCTCATTAAGTGGGCCATGAAGGAAGCAGGAGGGGAGCAGCAGCGCGCCGCCCAACTGCTCGGACTTCCTCGGACGACTTTGCAGAGTAAGCTCGCCAAATAGAAACGACTGCTCATACCCACCTCAAAACCGAGCATTCGGCAGATCCTGCCGAACTTTCGGCTTTACCGCCTTCTGGCCACAACCCCTTACCCCTGCCATCTCCCACTCCTGCGGCGGGCTGAGCCTGGCTTCCTCCCGCCGAAAACTCGGCACAGCCAGGCCCTTTCGAGGGCGAGGTATATCCCAAATTTCGGCCTAACTCATTGATTCTTATTCATTTAAAAATCTGTACTGGCTCGACGTCATGCTTGGCACGAGAGTTGCTAATTGCAAGGGTGATGGAGTTCCAATATTAGCCTTCAGGGAGAGCACAAGAGCAGGAGGTAAGACAATGAAATATGGAAAGTGTGTGCCCACGATCGTCCTACTTTTGGGACTAACAACGAGCTGGGCACATCCTCAGGCTACCCAGGAAAACGAAGAAGAGCGGATCAAGCCCGTTCCGGTGGTGACGGGTTACGCGGGTGTCATTACCAGCTCGGAACCCGACAAACAGACGGTGGTGCCGATACTGACCCCCGTCTTTCTTGTTCCTTTCGGAGAAAACTGGCTCATTGAAGCGGAATTTGAGGTGGAAGGCGAGTTTGAACGTGAGGATGGGACGTGGAACAAGGGGTTTGAGAAAGCAGTGGAGTATCTACAGGTCGATTACTTCGCCCACCGCTATCTTACCGTTGTGGCCGGTCGGTATTTAACACCGTTCGGCATTTTTAACGAGCGTCTACACCCCATTTGGATCAAGAATCTCCAGCCTACACCTCTGATCTTGCCCATCGAGGCCGGTTCCGGTAACGGACTGATGTTGCGAGGGGGTGCCCAGGTCTTTCCTGGGGTCAACCTGAACTACACCGGGTATTATTCTGCGCTCACCACGACCAATACGATCGAATCCAAACGGATGGCTGGCACTCGTTGGGGCATTTTCCTGACCCAAAAGCAACTGGAGATCGGTGCCTCCTTTCAGCGTCTCTTGCAGGACGAACGATCCAATTCGGTGGGATTGGATGCCACCTGGCAAGTGCCACGAACGCCACTTGATATTCGCATGGAGTATGCGCGAAATAGCGAAGGTAGTGGGTACTGGCTAGAGGCTGCCTATCGCCTACGCAAAATCGACTTCTGGAAGCCTTTCTTTCGGCGCTCCCAAGTGGTGTTTCGAGTTGAGCAATTCTTCGCACCCTCTCTCATTGATGAGATCGCACCCGACGAAGGCGGCCATGCTGAGGAAGGTGGTCATGTTGAGGAAGAGGGTCATGTTGAGGAAGGTGGCCATGTTGAGGAAGGTGGCCATGCTGAGGAAGGTGGCCACCATGGTCGGTTACCTGAAGTGGACACCCAGCGACTGACGGTGGGATGGAACTACTACCTGTCGGATGGCTTGAAGTTGAGCTTTAGTTACGGTCGGGACCTCA
>JAZFTY010000213.1:0-4673 GCA_036446935.1 Acidobacteriota bacterium
CTGCTCCAGCAAAGACCTCAAAATGGCCGTGGTGTCATCCACGCTTTTTTGAAGCACTCGGATCTGATTCTGCACCTGCAGGACGTCGTTTTGAAGACGAATAATCTCTTCTTCTGTTCCTGCCAGTCCCCAGGATAGGGATCCCGTTAAAACCAGCAGTAGACTCATGGTCGGTTGGATTCGCTTCATAACGGCCTCCATTAGCCGGGATTATTCATGAATTCTCTACTGCAGTGGCGAAACTATCCGCCCTGCCATCGTTCCACGACCCGCAGGCGGGTGCCCCCGGCCTCCTCAACGTACTGCAGTGAGTACGTTTCCGGGGGCCGACCCGAAAAGGGTGCCCTCGCGCGTGGCCCAACGCACTCACGTCGGCGTTTTCGCCACTTCGTGACCAGAACCTACGAATAGTCCCGGCTATCGATTCTATCCTCAAGCAGGTCGGTAATCAACTGCGGGACCGACCTCACAAATCCTGACCTCCTGACCGGCTGACCGCCTGACCAATCTCAGGATCAATGGTCAGGTGGTTAGGGGTCAGGAGGTCAGCTTCTTTTACCTTATGACTATAAAATGAGCGCGGCGGTTCATCCGGTAGGCGGCTTCGTCGTAACCGGGTGCAAAGGGGCGCTCCTCGCCGAAGGAGATCGTTTCCATGTGACCGGGATCGATTCCCAATTGCACCAGACGGACTTTGACCGCCTGTGCTCGCCGATCCCCCAAGGCCAGATTGTATTCCTCGGTTCCTCGTTCGTCGCAATGGCCTTCAATTACAATCGTGGCGTTGGGAAACTGCTGAAACCAGCGGGCATTCTCTTTGAGGACCCGCTCTCCCTCGGCACTGATTCCCGCCTGATCGTACTCAAAAAACAGGGGCTGGATTTTTCCTTCATCGATGGCCTGTTGGAGACCGTCCAGGTCTGTGGAGGTGATGATGCCCCGGGCCGATCGGGGAACTACAGTCACCCGAGTGGTGGCAGTGGCTTGTCCTCCAGGACCCGTGGCCGTTGCAGTATAGGTTGTGGATTCTCGAGGAGAGATCACTAAGGATCCGCTGTCGGCGACGTTTCCTATACCGCTATCGATTAAAAGTGACATCGTGTCGGTTGTCGTCCAAGTAAGTGTGGTCTGCTCTCCGCGCTCAACGCTGCTCGGCGAGGCAGTCAGGGTCACGGTAGGCAAAGAACCAGCGCGCCGGTCGTTGCGGGCTATGTCACCTGAACGGGAAGGACTGGGTGAAGGTGCCCTTGGGGGAGGTCTTTTTTGGCAGGCCGCTGCGGTGAGCAAACAGAGAAAACAAAGGAACCAGCTGAGATGATAAAGAGAGACACGTCGCATATCAAATTTCCTCCACCCTTTATTCTTGGGTTTCAGTCACCGGGTAACCCGCCCATGTAGGGCTTTCGTTGATACCATAAGCGGTGATCTGTTTTAAATTTTTCCCATCGGCATTCATGACGAAGATCTGTTTGGATCCGGTTCGATCGCTTTGGAATGCGATATGGCGGCCGTCGGGGGACCAGTGCGGATTCTCGCTACTGCCACGACCTGAGGTTAACTGAAAGATTCTTGCGGTAGCCACTTCTATGACGTAGATCTGGTGATTCCAAATGCCGCGTGGCTGCCAGGAATAGGTGATGAATCGGCCGTCCGGGGACCAATTAGGACTGTCGCAGTGACCCCCTTCTCGAACCAACCGTTGAACATTCGATCCATCGACATCCATCACCCACAACTGAGGGGAGCCAGAGCGATCGGAAATGAAGCCAATTTGCCTTCCCGTTGGACTCCAAGTGGGCGAAGAGTCTATAGCTGAGTGGTTGCTCAGGTTTTTGAGCCGGCCGCCGTCAAGATTAGAAATGTAAATGCCTGCATCGGTGCCGTTCACTTCGCGGGTTGAAAACACCATTTGCCTGCCATCGGGGGAAAAGGCCGGGGATGCGACATAGGAGCTCGGTAGCGGCAGCACTCTCCGGCCTCCATCAAGAGACTGAATCCATAATTCCCATCGACTGCTACGGGGAAGATGGGTGATGAAAGCCAGCTTCGAGTTATCAGAGGACCATTCGGGAAATTTATTTAAGCCCCCGTTGGCGGTGATGGTCCGCTGATTCGCTCCATCATAGTCCATCACATAGATTTCCTTGGCTTGACCCTTGAGAGAGCTAAAAGCGATCTGAGTACGAGCCACGCCGCGGCTGGTTCCGGCAGATAACTGGAAAACCACCTGATCGGCAAATTCGTGGGCTACTCTTTTAATCAATGCCTCATCTGAGATGTTGTAGCGCTTTCCCAAAACCTGTTCTCGTGTCCGCACGTCGTACAGATAGGCCTCCACCACGGCGAGTCCGCTATCCACCTGAAGGTTGCCAAAGATGAGAAAGTCCACGTCCAGAGTGGGGACTTGCCAGTTGTCAAATTTGACATCCGTGGGAGATCGTAGTGGCTTCAGAGGATAAAAGCTCTTGGACGTCATCTCAAAGAAAGCGGAGAACTCCAGGTCATCCCATAGAACCCGATCGAAAATCTCTAACGCTGCCCGAACTTCCAAGGTGTCTGATGTTCGAGCTACAAAATCGGCCACGGCCAGCTTGGTATCCTCTCTGGGACGAGGATAGATCACCACGTCAGGCGTTTGAGCCTTGAGAAGGGAAGGGAGGCAAATGAGGCAAAGGATAAGAATTTTTCCAGTCATGTAAGTGTCTTTCTTCTTTTTACCTTCTTGGATCAATTGACCTCTATTTTCTTTTCTCATCCTCCGGGAGGGTACTCAAAGTTGGCAATAAATTTCACCGTTCGATTGCGCAGTTCATAGGGTAGCGGAGAGAGAGGATCGCTGGCACGAACGGCCCGCTCAGCGGCCAGGTCAATGCTGCCAATGCCGCTTCTTTGTTCGATTCGGATGTTGTCGATACGGCCATCGGCTCGGATCTCGAAACTGATTACGGTGCGAACGGGATTCGCCAGCTGACCCAACGAAGTCTTTAACCAGTTTCGTCCGATCCGCTGTTCAACCTGCCGCACGTACCAGGAGTCCATGGCTCCCTCGCCCGTTCCCGTGCCGATGGTGACGCCCTGTCCGCCTCCGAAACCCCCACCTGATCCCAAACTCTGTCCACCGGGTCCGCCGCTTCCTGGTTCCGGCTCGCGGGGGATCGGTTTGGGCCGAGAGTTCTCAGTGGCGGCTTGGGATTTCGCCGGAGAGGCAGGAGACGTGTCAGGAGTCTTTCGGAGGGGAGCCTTTTCCACCAAGACGCTTTCCTCTTTTGGGGGAGCCGGCGGATCGGGTTTGCTCGGCTCAGGCGCAGTCACCACTTCGGGTCGGGGAGTTATGGCGGGTTTGTGCATTCCGGTACCGCCGCTGAGCTCAGCCGATAACCCGACCTTCACGAAGTTGTCTCCCTGGCCGCCTCCTTCGCCGCTTCCAACCACTAAAGGTGCGCCCCTGGGAAACAACTCGGAGGAAAGGAGAAGAAAGAGGAAAAGCAGAAAGTGGCCCACGGCTGAGACCGTGAATGCTCCTCGATATCCTGCTTCCCGCACGTGCGGGCTGATGACCCCTGGGGACATTCGTCTCACTTCTCCAAATAGGGTTTGGTGACTAAATTAATTTGGGAGTATCCCGAGACTCGCACCTCGTCCACCACAGAAACAATCGTCTTCCAGCGTACGTCTTCGTCGGCCTGAAGAAAGATGGCTTTACCACTGTCTCCAATCTCGCGCTTGAGCCAGTCACCCAGTTCATTGAAGTTGATCGGATTGGATCGATAAAAGAGCATCTCCTCTCGACTGATGGTGATGACGGCCGCCTCTTCGGGATCGACGGGAGCAACCGTTCGTGTCTGGGCAAGATTCACCTCGATGCCGGTCTGAAGGATGGGTGCAGTGACCATGAAAACGATCAGTAAAACCAGCATCACATCCACCAGGGGAGTGACGTTGATCTCCGATATGGAAGGTCGAGTCGGGTTGAGCAAATTACCGAAAGCCATTTCAACTCACTCCAAAACTACGTTCGACGGTGTTTAGGAACTCTGCCGAAAAATCATCCATTTCGACGCCAAAAAGTTTGAGCCGACTGATAAAGTGGTTATAGGCAATCACTGCCGGAATGGCTGCAAACAGCCCAGCCGCGGTTGCCACCAGAGCTTCACTGATTCCCGGAGCAACGGCCTGGATCGTGGTCACAGCGCCCTCTCCGAGACCTTGGAAGGCATTGATGATTCCGATCACCGTGCCGAACAATCCAATAAAAGGAGAGACAGCCCCAGTGGTGGCCAGCCAGGAAAGGGAGGCTTCCAGTACCGTCATCTCCGTGTGGGCCGTCTTTTGCAGGGTCCGTTCCACTCTGCTGAGACTCTTGAGTTTTCCCGGATTGAGGGTTAATTGGGGAGAATCGTCTCCGGAACTGGGGGACTCCATCTGCTGGCTCAACTCTTCATAGCCACCCTTGAAAATCCCGGCCAAAGGGGACTGCGGAAACCGCTCGCATTTGCTGTAGAGTTCCGAGAGGCTGGAGGTTCTTCTAAAGCGATCATAAAAGGCCTTGGACTGTTGGCCCACTTCTTTGTAAAAGCGAACCTTTTGGAAGATGATGCCCCAGGAAAACAGGGAGAAGAAAAGAAGGATCAGCAAAACCATTTGAGCGATCGGACCGCTATTGCCCACCAGTG
>JAZFTY010000214.1:0-2379 GCA_036446935.1 Acidobacteriota bacterium
TGGCATTACCACGAATCCTTCCCTGCTCGCCAAAGAGGGAAGACCCCTGGAAGAAGTGGCGAGGGAGATTTGCGACCTGGTCGATGGTCCGGTGAGCCTGGAAGTGGTGTCCACGGAATCCGATGAAATCATCACGGAAGCCCGGCAGTTAGCAAAGATCCATAAGAACGTCATGGTCAAGATCCCGATGATCTCTGAAGGACTGAAGGCTCTACACGTGGTCGCCCAAGAAGGCATTTCGGTCAATGTCACCTTAATTTTCAGTGCGACACAAGCACTTCTGGCGGCTAAAAACGGAGCAGCCATCGTCAGCCCTTTCGTAGGGCGGTTGGACGACATTGGCACGGATAGCATGGACCTGATCTCGGACATCCTGACCATCTACGACAACTACGAGTTTCCCACCGAAGTTTTAGTGGCCTCGGTTCGCCATCCGGTACACATTCTGGAGACGGCCCGGATGGGGGCCCACATCGCCACGATGCCTTTAAAAGTCATGGAGCAACTCCTCAAGCATCCCTTGACCGACATCGGACTGGCAAAGTTCCTGGCCGACTGGGAAAAACAGAAGCAACTGGTAAGCAGCTGAAGATACCCACACGGGATATGGATGCCGACGACAAGCGAAAGGAACTCCAACGTCGCCACCTTGAGGCAGAAAAAGCCGGCGGTAAGGAGCGAATTGAGCGTCAACACAAAGCGGGTAAGCTGACCGCTCGAGAACGAATCCATCAACTCCTCGACGAAAACACTTTTGAGGAAATGGATAAGTTCGTCGTGCATCGGTGCACTCACCTGGGAATGGAGAAAAAAAAGATCCCAGGGGACGGCGTGATTACCGGCTACGGAAAAATTGAAGGCCGTTTGGTCTATCTTTTTTCTCAGGACTTCACCGTTTTTGGCGGCAGCCTCTCGGAGACCTACGCCGCCAAGATCTGCAAGATTCTGGACCTGGCTATGAAGATGGGCGCTCCCGTCATTGGTTTCAATGACAGTGGAGGAGCCCGTATTCAGGAAGGTGTGGTCAGCCTGGCCGGCTATGCCGATATCTTCCTGCGCAACACCCTGGCCAGCGGTGTCATTCCACAAATCTCCGCGATTATGGGTCCCTGCGCTGGCGGAGCGGTCTATTCTCCCGCCATTACCGACTTCACCTTTATGGTGCACAAAACCAGTTACATGTTTATTACAGGACCCGACGTCCTCAAGGCAGTCACCCAGGAGGAAGTGACCAAATCGGAACTGGGAGGAGCAACCACCCACACCACCATCAGCGGAGTTGCTCACTTTGCTGCCCAGAGTGAGGAAGAATGCCTGGGCCAAATTCGTGAGTTGCTCTCCTTCCTTCCCTCAAACAATAAGGAAGATCCGCCCTATCACGAGCCTGCGGACGATCCTGACCGAGTCGATCCCCAGTTGGACCAGCTGGTCCCAACTGACCCCAACCAACCTTATGACATCAAAGAGCTCATCGTTTCGGTTGTGGACGAGCACCAGTTTTTTGAAGTTCAGCCTCAATTTGCTAAAAACATCGTCGTTGGATTCGCTCGATTGAATGGTTTCCCAGTGGGAATCGTCGCCAACCAACCCGCTGTTCTAGCCGGAACCCTGGACATTAACTCTTCCGTAAAGGCGGCCCGCTTCGTTCGCTTCTGTGACTGTTTCAACATTCCTCTGATCACCTTCGAAGACGTGCCCGGGTTTTTGCCGGGAATCAGGCAGGAGCATGGAGGTATCATCCGAGCCGGGGCCAAACTTCTCTATGCCTTTGCCGAGGCGACCGTCCCCAAGATTACCGTCATCACACGCAAGGCCTATGGAGGAGCCTACTGTGTCATGGCTTCCAAACACCTCCGAACCGACATGAATTATGCCTTTCCCACGGCCGAAATTGCGGTGATGGGCCCACAAGGGGCCGTCGAGATCCTGTACCGAAGAGAACTTGCGGAAAGCTCTGATCCGGAGAAATTAAAGCAGGAAAAGGTCGAAGAGTTTCGAAAGACCTTCGCCAATCCTTACATCGCCGCGGAGCGAGGCTATGTGGACGAAATCATAGAGCCCCGTCAGACACGAACGAAATTGATCCGTGCCCTGGAAATGACCGCCAACAAGCGCGATACCAATCCGCCCAAGAAGCACGGGAATATACCGTTGTAAGAGCGCGACCCGCAAGCGGGTGCCCCCGCGCGCGTTCCAGGTTCCAGGTTCCAGGTTTTAAATTTGTTTAAAAAAATTCTCATCGCCAATCGGGGGGAGATCGCGGTCCGGATCATTCGGGCCTGTCGGGATCTCGGCATCTCCCCGGTCGTGGTCTTTTCCGAGGCGGACCGGGAAGCTCTCCACGTCAGGCTCTGTGATGAGGCCTATTTCATCGGACCC
>JAZFTY010000215.1:0-12062 GCA_036446935.1 Acidobacteriota bacterium
CCTCGGACGTGGCCAACGCCGTACTGGATGGAACCGACGCCGTCATGCTGTCTGCTGAGACGGCAAGCGGCCAGTACCCTGTTGAGTCGGTTTCCATGATGACCAAGATCATTAACGAGGTTGAAAAGATCGAGAGCGGACATCACATCGACCGATTTCCGGAATCCAAGCCGCTTTCCTTTCCGGAAGCTGTCTGCGATGCCGCCTGCCATGTCTCCCGATCCATCAAAGCTCGTGCCATCGTGGCCTTTACACAAACCGGTTCCACCGCTCGCCTGATCTCCAAGTACCGGCCTCCGACCGATATTTTGAGCTTCACCCCCGACCCGGCCATCTTGAATCGAATGGCTCTTTACTGGGGAGTTCGACCCACGCTCATGCACGAAATCGGCAACGTGGATCAGTTGATTGAAGCTGTGGAGAAACTTCTTCTTCAAAAAGAGTGGGTGAAAGAAGGCGACAACCTGATCATCCTGACCGGCGCACCCATCGTCGAGAAGGGCCACACCAGTCTGATGAAGCTGCACATGGTGAAAGGCCGGAAGTCCTAGAGCGCGCCATTTGCCTCACCCCCTTTTTTGTTCATATCGCATGACATCTTGCCTTTGTGGCCACACCCTCGTATCTTGCCTCTAAAGAGGAGCCATGGCTCAGGAAAACATCTACGACCTGGTCATTGTGGGAGGAGGAACAGCGGGCTGTATCCTGGCTGCCCGCATCGCTGAGAACGGTATCCACCCTCAAAGCGGAGAAAAGCTGCGCATTGCTCTGATCGAAGCAGGCCCTTACTTTCGAGGGGACCCTCGACACGGCTACGGCATCCCTTTGCGCCGTCAGATGTTCACCAACGTGAGCGCCGAATTCAGGGGAGCTGAGCGCTACACCCTGCGCGGGGGGAGTATGGTGCTGGGAGGAAGTTCCGTCACCTTCGGCGCCCAAAGCCATCTGCCCTTCTCCGCCGATTATGCCAACTGGGAATACACCACGGGAGTGGACTGGACGGAAGCGAACGTCAAAGAAGCTTCGAATGAAGTCCGGCAAGTGTTTAACGTTCACGCCGATCCTGACGAATTCTTAAGTGACGGGCAAAAAAGATTTCGAGAGTCGGCCCGTTCTTTGGGTTACGACGTCCAGCCCTATGAAGGCGCCAAGAAGAACTGCATTCGCTGCGGCTACTGCCTGTCCAGCAACATGTGCAAGTACGACGCCAAAATGAGCACCCTTCTGACCCATGTTCCCACGGCTGAAAGGTTCGGCGTCAATATCATTCCCGACGCCATGGCCCACCGACTGGTCTTTGAAGGAAAAAGAGCCACGGGAGTCGTCTACCGGCAGGAGGGACAGGACAACATCCTACGAGGTGAGAAGATTCTTCTCTCCTGCGGTGCGGTTCAGACCCCCTTGCTCCTTTGGAAATCGGGTGTTGGTCCCAAAGACCTGCTGGGCAGCCAAACCGTGATCGAAAGCCCCAACGTGGGTAGACGAGCTCATTGCCACCCGGAAAACTACATCTGGGCGCTCTTCCCCGAACCCATCAAAGATGGCCAGCGAGGTTGGAATGCGGGAAGCTACTTCTTGCACAGGATGAACGAATATGGCCACGATACCCTCTTCGTTCAGGACAGCGGTATGGGTGGACTGGCTCCACCTCACGAGGCCGCAGCCAGCGAATTCGCCCCTGGGTTCGGACCCGATCTGAAGCGTTTCGTGGACGTGGGGCGAAGGAGCCTGGGCCGGGTGGTTCTGTGGACCACCCCCAAGGAAGCTGAGGGCCACCTGGACGAGGAGGGCCGGCTGGTCTACGAGACCGATCACCCCGCGGTCCGCAGTCGACTCAAAGAAGGGATCGAGATCGGAATCGACATCCTGCGCAACATGGGGGCTGTTCACTGGACTCCCCCCGAAGTACTGCGTGAAAACATCCTCACTCCCCACCTGGCCTCGACCTGTCGTGCGGGTGTGGATCCCAAGACCTCGGTAGTGGACAGCCATTTTCACTGTCACGATATGGAGAACTTGTTCATCTGCGATGGAAGCGTGCTCCCCCGCACTTCCATTGGCAGTCTGGCCATGGCCATTGCCACGGTTGCCACCTTTGCGGCACAGCGGATGGTTGAGGACCACTTTAGCTGAGGACTTTTCGGAATGAAAGACGGGCCCGCGGGCTGAAGCCCGCGGCTCTGACTGCGTCCTAATTCGGGCGGGCTATACCGGCTCGCCTCTCCGGCCGTTGCCGGCCAGCAGACGGGCGATAGCGCTAATCGCTCGCTGGCACCCCCGACTCACATCGTCCATATAGGAGTAGACCGTGGGCAGGATGATGAGGGTCAAAAAGGTCGAGGTTGTCAGACCTCCCAGTACGGCCAGACTCACGGGAGTCCACATCTGGGAACGCCCTCGTACAGCCGGAAAATATTCCGGTAAAAGAGCGGGCAAGGTTAAGGGTAAGAGACCGCAGATAGAGGTGATCGCAGTCATGAGAATGGGGCGAAGCCGGTCCATTCCCCCCTGGCGAATGGCGTCATCTCGGGAAAGGCCTTCTCGTCTCAAGATATTGATGTGATCCACCAGAATGATCCCGTTATTTACCACTAAGCCAAAGAGCGCCAGAATGCCCAGGAAAGCCATTGAGTTGAGCGTCGTTCCCGTTACATAAAAGATGGCGGCCACTCCAATGATGGAAAAGGGAACCGTAAAAAGAATCGTCAGCGGATGGAGAAAGCTCTCGAAAAGCGCAGCCATAATAATGTACATGAGAACAACGGCCAAAAGGATGCCGAAGAAGCTCTGCTGCTGACCCTCCTGAAAGCGGGCCCACTGCCGGCCGAAGCTGAAGGAATAACCTGCCGGAAGCTGAAGTTCACTCTCCAACCGATCCTGGATCATTTGGTTCAGAAACATTCCGCCGCCACGCTCCGCATTGGCTGTGATCTGCAGCACTCCCTTACGGTCATCCCTCCGGATCGACAAAGGACCCTTCTCATACTGATAATCCACAACGGCATACAAGGGAATCATTTCCCCGTCGCGATTTTCAAATTGGAGATTCTGTAGCTCCTGGAGACTCAACTCATCCTCACCCTGGAGCTGGAGTATGACATCGATCTCACCCTCATCGCTCTTGTATCGAGTCACGGCACGGGTGCTCAATGCCGAAGCAACGGTCCGGGCCACCAGTTGGGGTGAAATGCCAAATTTTTCCGTCTTCTTCCGGTCCACTGTCAAATGGATCTCTTCTTCTCCCGTTTCAAGCGAACTTTCGATATCGGTGAGCTCCGGAAAGGTCGAAAGGATCGACATCATTTCCTCGGCATACATGGACAGGACGGCAGGCTCATCTCCCCTGAGCTCAATACTCACGCCCATTTCACCGCCTCCCATGTGCATCATTCTCCCGAAAGTGAACTCAGCTCCAGGGACCTCGGGAAACATCTGCCGGATCTCTTCTCGCACCACCGACACTTCTTTGATGTTCCCCTCCTCTTTCAAAAAGAGGGTCATATTCCCCTGATACTTTCCCCGGTTAGTGGTGCGGTTATTAAAATTGCTGGATATGGCAGCAATGTCCAGCTCATCCTTGCGATCCAGAAAAGTCGTTTCCAAATCCCCGAAGAGAGCAATCCTGTCTTCGGCTGAAAAGGAGCGCTCCATGCTCACGCTCACCCGAAGGTTTCGCTGAGCCACTCTGGGAAACATTTCCCGATCGATGGAGTTGAACAGTGCCCAGGAAGACAATCCAATCGCTGCCATCACGATCAGGGCCACAAAGCGCCAACGCAGCAGCCAGCCCATGAGCGCTCCGTACACCTCGGTGGCCCAAACGATCATTCTCTGCTTGGGTTTCTCCTTGCCGGTAAAAATACGACTCGCCAGCATGGGCACCAAGGTGAGGGCCACAAGCAAGGCGGCGGTCAGGGCCACTCCGATGGCCAGACCGAAATCCCGCATGAACCGACCCATCTGGGAGCCAGGAATAAAGATAAAGCTGACAAACACCACGATGGTGGTAGCTGTTGAGGCAAGCACGGCCAATCCCACTTCCCGGCTGCCCGAGATGGCAGCCTCCCGTGCGTCCAGGCCCTTTTCCTGTTTATGGCGGAAAATATTCTCCAGCACCACCACACTGCTATCCACCAGCATCCCTACAGCAACCATGAGCCCCATTAGGGAAACGACGTTCAGGCTGATGTCCGAGCCGGCGAAGACCCTGAGCAGATACATGAAAGCAAACGTGAAAATGATGGACACTGGAATGGCAATGGAAATAATGAGGGTGCTGCGAAACTTTCCCAAGAAGAGAAAGAGCACACCCATGGCCAAAACTCCCCCGTAGATCCCGGCAACCCTGAGGTCGTTCAAACTCTTGGTAATGTCTTCAGACTGATCCCGAAAAATCTTTACCGACAGATTCCCCTCCAATTGTGGAAGCTGCTGGACCCTCTCCAATTCTTCCTTCAACAATCGGGCCACGGTGACCACATTGGCGGTGGAGGCCTTGTAAACATCAATGTTGATGGCATCAATGCTATTGAGCCGGGAGAAAGAAGTCTTTTCAGGATATGCGTATTGCACCTGACCCACATCGGCCAGCGTCAAGAGACCTCCCTTCAGGGGCAGGTTGGCAATGTCCTCCGGGGACTGAAATTCACCCACGGTTCGCAGGCTATATTTCTTTCCTCCATCCATAATGTAGCCGCCGGCTACATTGACGTTATTGTTGCGAAGGGCCTGATTCAGGTTAAAGAGGTCAATGCCATAGGCTTGCAATAAACCCTGCTCGATATCGATGATGATTTGTTTGGTGTCCATGCCTCTAACCTCAACATTGGCCACACCATCGATCCGTTCCAGTCGGGGCCGCAGGACATCTTCCACAGCCCGGTACAGCTCGCCTTGTTCCCCGCTCCAACCAACGGAAAACCGCAACACGGGCTGGTCGCTGGAATGCCATCTCCTGATGGCCACCCGTTCCACATCCGTGGGCAACCTGTTTCTGACCTGATCGATCCGATCCCTGATCTCCAGGAACTTCAGATCCATATCCGTGCCATGCTGGAACTCGAGGCGCAGGTTCGCCCTGCTGCCCGATGAAGTGGAGCTGATGCTTTCCAGATTATCCAGGGTGCTGAGAATCTCTTCCAGAGGCCGGGTGATATTGCGTTCCACTTCTTCAGGGGAAGAGGAGGGGTAGTCGACGTTCACGACCAGATTCGCGGTGGAAAACTCTGGCATATGTTTAAGAGGTAACCTCTGCAGCGACAGGAAACCCAAAACCAGAACCGACATCGTCACCATCAAAACGCTTATGGGCCGAAGGACTGAAAACTTTGAAAGATTCACGGTCGTTTCTCCCTGGTCATCAAAGTGTAAAGAACGGGAACCAAGGCCAGCGTCAGCAATGTCGAAGTCATCAGACCCCCGATCACCGTCACGGCCATGGGAACCCTGAGCTCAGAGCCTTCACCCAGGCTCACCGCCATGGGGATCAATCCAAGGACGGTCGTGCTGGTGGTCATCAAAATGGGCCGCAGACGCACCGCGCAGGCCTCCTGAATGGCTTGAAATTTGTCTTTGCCCTGTCCTCTAAGCTTATTGGTAAAGTCTATCAGGACGATTGAGTTGTTGACAACGATTCCCGCCAGAATCACACCTCCGATCAAAACCACGACGCTGAGCACCAGACCCGTCAAATAGAGAGCCAAAGCCACCCCAATGAGCGCAAAGGGTATGGCAAACATGATGATGAAGGGCTGAACCAGGGACTCAAATTGGGAGGCCATGACCAGATAGACCAGGAAAACAGCCAGCAGAATGGCGAACTGCATGCTTTCAAAGGCCACCGCTCGCTCCTCGCTCTGTCCTCCCACATAGGCGAACATATCGGGCGGAAGATCAAACTCCTGCAAAGCCTGGTCAATTTCATCGACCGCGCTCTGTAAGTCCCGATCGACAAGGTTAGCCGAGATGAGAGCCACCCGTTGAGGTCCAATGCGGCGAATCTCGGTGGGTCCCTCTTCCAGCACGATATCGGCTACGGTGGACAGGTGAACAGGACTGCGGTTGGGCACGTCCAAAAGAAGGTTCTTCAAATCAAACAGTGACCTGCGATCTTCCTCCAGGACTCGGACACGAATGTCGATCTTCCGGTCAGGCTCGTTCAGTTCAGTTGCAATATCGCCCTGAATCTTATTGCGAAGCAAACCCGCCGCCTGGTTGATGTTGAGTCCATAGTTAGCCAGCTTTTGGCGATCAAAGTGGATCTGAACCTCAGGATTTCCACCGTCGGTGCTGGCCTTGAGATCTCTCAGTCCCGGGATTTGGGCGAGCCGTTCACGGATTCGATCGGCATAGGTTTTCAAAGCCTGCAAATTGTAACCCTGCACGATCACCTCTATGGGCTGCTTAAAACTGAAAAGAGCTGGCCGGGAGAATTTGTAATCCACGGCGGGAATATCTCTTAAGCCCTCCCTCAGCCTTTCCAGAACGGCGGTTTCTTTCTCGCGAAGCATGCCCGGACCGAGAGCAACCAGAATCTGCCCAATATGCTCCCTCTCTTCCACCGCTGACGCCCCCGTTTGATTGCCCGATCCCACGATCGTGTAATACCGTTCAACATCCGGATCCTGTCGGATGACCGCCTCCACTTCCTCTATTCTTAGCGAGGTCTGCTCCACCGGGGTCCCGGGAGGAAGCTGCAGATCAACGAAAAACTCACCCTGACTGATTTCAGGAATGAGCTCTGACCCCAACCCCGCTAACAGACTGAGGGCGCCTGCAAACAACACCAGGGCCACAGCCAGGAAAACCAGCCGTTGGCGTAGGGCATAGGCGAGAAACCGGGAGTAGGGACGCACCAGAAAGAACTCTCTCACTTTCTTGGGTGTTTCTATCCGTGCGTTCTCGACGCCATCTTGGCCCAGGCTGGCCAGCATGGGAATGAGCATGATGGCAACCAGCAGGGAGGCCATCAGAGAGAAGGTGACCGTCAAAGCCTGGTCGGCGAAAAGCTGACCGGCTATTCCCTCAACAAAGACAATCGGTGCAAACACACAAACGGTCGTCAGGGTACTGGCGACCACGGCATGCCCAACTTCACTGGCTCCAAGATCTGCCGCTTCGCGGGGACTGTGTCCCTGGGTCTGATAGCGATGGATAGCCTCAAGCACGACAATGGAGTTATCCACCAGCATCCCGATGCCCAGCGCCAAACCGCTTAACGACATAATGTTGAGGGAAATGTTGGCCCCATACATCAGAAAAAAGGTGGCCACAATGGACAGGGGGATAGACAGGGCAATAATCAGCGTGCTCTTGACACTCCGCAAGAAGAGAAAAAGGACAATAATGGCCAGGATGCCACCGATCATAGCGGTGTTGAGAACTTCATCGATGGAGTGTTCGATGAATCGAGATTGGTCAAACACGACCTGGAAATTCAGCGGCACTCTCTTTCCGCTGTACTCCTGCTCCAGCTCAACCAGCCGAGTTCGAACCTGAGCGGCGGCAGTCACGGTGTTGGCATCGGCTGCCTTGAAAACGGCGATCTCAACGCTTTCCTCACCGTTGATCCGAGTGATCACCTTGCGTTCTTTATAGCCGGAGTAAGCAGAGCCCAGGTCGCTAAGACGGATGGCCACCCCGTTTTTTTGGGCCACAATAACGTCGTTGATTTCCTCAACATCTTGAAACTCGTTGAGGGTTCGCACCAGATACTTGCTTTCGCCCTCCTGGAGCGTTCCCGCCGTCAGGTTGATGTTCTCCTGGCCCAGCCGGATGGTCACTTCCTGAATGGATACTCCCAGTGAGGCAAGTTTCTGCTCATCCAGCTCGACATGGATTTCCTCTTCGAATCCTCCGGAGATCCGGACGGCCGCCACGCCATCAATGCTTTCCAGATCAGACTTGACGAATTCCTCACTGAGATATCGAATCCCCGAGAGATCAGAGGAACCGGACACACTGATCCTCATGATGGGGTCCGTGGAAGGATCGTAGCGCAGAAGAATGGGCTTATCGGCGTCCAGCGGCAACTGCAGGACATCCAGTTTCTCCCGGACATCCAGGGCCGCAAAATCCATATTGGTTCTCCAGCTGAATTCCAAAATGACATCGGAAACCCCAGGCTTGGAGATAGAACTGACGCGAATCACATTATTGGCCACGCTGACGGCATTCTCGACCGTTTTCGTGATCAGGTTCTCGACTTCCGCTGGCGCGGTGCCTTCGTAGTTGGTACGAATGGTGAGGGTGGGATAGGAGATTTCAGGCAGGAGATTCAGGGCCAGCCTGCCGTAAGAGATACCGCCAAAAACGGCAATGGCGACAAAGAGCATCGTCACCGTAACGGGTCGACGAATGGAAAACCCGACGATCTTCATTGCCGCCGGAAATCTTCCCTGAATTGCCGCATCATTTCCTGGGTGAAGATTCTTTTCTTTTCAGAATCTGTGGCAAGTTCGGGGTCCCGGGCTAACCGGGCTTCGTATTCCGCTTTGACCTCGGGATTTTGCATCAACCGATCCATCATCCGATCAGCCATTTCAGGGGACAGCTCTCGGTCGCCTGGGCCGCGGCTCCCGGGAGGCATTCGTCTGGCCTGTTGCCGGGACGGAGTTTCCCTGCCCTGGGGAGGGCTCATCTCATCATCGCGACCCCTTCTTTCCGGAGAAGAGGCTGGCTCCGAGGAAGCAGAAACCGAGGGTACTTCTGGAGGAGGTGCTCCCTCCCAGGAGATAATATTGACAGCGTAGCCATCGGCCAGTCCCTCATAGCCCACCGTAACGACGTCTTCTCCCTCCTGGATCCCTTCCAGAACTTCCACCCGGTTTTCCTCACTGAATCCAAGGACAACCTCGCGCTTTTCCACCAGATTCTCGGCGGTGATGACGAAAATACGGTTTTCATCACGCTCACGTAAAACGGCTTTCTTTGGAATCACGATCGCGTCTGGGCGCGTCTCGGTGGCAATGTAAACCGTTCCAAACATGCCCGGCCGCAGTCGGTCCGTCCGCTGCATTTCAAGCGTCACCTTCACCGTGCCGGAGGTCGCATCAATGGTGGGGTTAATCAGCTTAATGGCAGCTTCAAATTCCTGATCAGGGAAGGTATCGACACGAACTTGAGCTTTCTGTGCAACCTTGAGCTGGGGCAAATCGCGCTCGGGTACAAAAATTCGTGCCCACAGCGGAGGAAACTCCTCGACGCTAAAGATCTCTTCATTACTGCTGACTCGATCTCCCACCTCAACCAGTCGTTCCGTGATGACGCCATCGATGGGTGAGGGAATCTCGGTGTATTCCAGCTGAATCGTGGCCGCTCTCAGCCGGGCTTGGGCCGCCTCAATTTGCTGCTCGGCCGCTTCCAAACCGAGCGCGTCGATGCGAGTGGTCAAAGAGACCTGGTCAAATTCCTGCTTGCTGATCAACCGCTGCTCAAACAGGTCTAGCGATCTTTCGTAATCGGCCTCGGAGAGCTGCACCTTGACCTCCGCCTGGCGAAGCCCAAGGTTGGCCTCGTCAACCGCTATACTCGCCTGCTCGTACTCGTTTCGGACTTCGCGGTCTTCGAGACGAAGAAGAACATCTCCTTCGCCCACAACGGCCCCCTCCTCAACCAGAATTTCCTCAACAATGGCAGTGAGTCGGGCATATACAGTAACTTTTCGAATCGCTTCCAGGGTGGTATTGGAGACAATATAGGTAGAAATGGGCTCCCTTTTGGCCCGGTAAGCTCGGATACTGATGGCCCGGGACTCTATTGCCCGACCCCCGCCAGGGCGCCCCCGATCACCTCGTCCCGGATTGCTTCCTGTTTGAGTAACCTCGCTGCTGGAACACGAACTGAGCACAGCCCATAACAGGAGCATGGGTACCAGTAAGATCCGCCGATATCGCATAAATTCCTCAGTCCATAAAGGGTTCCGCTGTCAGGTTAGTATACGCCTACAGCATCCGTTCGTTTCAATTAGTGCCTCGCTCCATAACCACACTTAATCGCTTTAGGGTTATAAAGTAAAGATGTTAAAATGGGCTTTCGCTGGCAAGAGGAGGAGAGATTTGTGAGCGTTGAGTATGTGGAGAAACTCTACAATCGTTTCTCCATCTTCTACGACCTGATATTCGGTATCAAGGTTTTTAACCATGGCAGGGAACTGGCCCCGGAGTATCTGGATCTGTTCCCAGAGGCTCAACTGCTGGAAGTAGGGGTGGGTACCGGTCTGGCTATCCCTCCGCTGCCCAGGAATATCGAAATCACCGCTATCGACATCTCCCAGAAAATGCTGAACCAAACCAGAAAGCGGCTTCAGTCACTGAGTATTCATAACGTCCAGCTCTTTAAAATGGACGCCACCCACCTGGAATTTCCTGACAACAGCTTTGATCGAATTCTGGCCGCCTACTTCATTTCCACTGTGCCGGATCCCGTCAAGGTGATTTTGGAAATGAAACGAGTGTGCCGACCCGGAGGGTATCTGGTCTTCCTCAATCACTTCCAGTGTGAATTTCCTGTCATCGGCTTTATCGAGAAACATCTCTCTCCTATCTTTTACCGATTGGGCTTTAACACGGGCCTGAACCTGCAGGAGTTGATGGAGCAAACGGGTCTTGATGTGGAGAGCGTAGAGAAGATTGGCGCCTTAGGTCACTTCAAGGCGGTCCGGTGTATTAAGGCACTTGCCTAGGGAACGGTCGGCGTTTCTTACGAGCACGCTTTCTTGCCAGCGCTTCCTTCAATCGGCGCTTTTCTCCAGGTTTCAGGTAGAAGGTATGCCTCTTGGCATCTCTGATGATGTCTTCGTGCTGCACCTTTCTCTTGAAACGCCGCAGTGCGCTCTCAAGAGACTCGCCATCTTGAACATAAACTTCAGCCAACTGTTTTCACTCTCCTTGCATGGCCATTCTTAATGAAAGGCCGGATGAGCACTATAAAGGACGCTTTCTGGCTCTGTCAAGCCAGCTTGGACGAGACACTAGGTGAGACACTTCGAAAAGGAGGTTCGCTGTTGTCGATCAACCTCCAGTAAAGCGTTGGGGTTCATACACCCTTGCCTTGTTGTCCAGGCGCTTGAGCAAATCTCCCCTTTCTTTGGCGGAGTATTCGGAAGTTGGGATGGTTTTGGCTACTTCGATAGCCTTTGCCAGCTCGCCCAAGTACTCATAACTTTCAATGAGTCCCAGCCGCGCTGTGCGGCGGCAATCATCACATTCCGGCCCTTCTAATACCTGGTTGAAGTAGTCCACCGACTCTTCAAACTGGTTTTGAATTTGGAGGATGATTCCCGCTTGGGCCCGGGCCCTTTCCGCCAGGGAATCATTGATTCCGTCCTCCATCAACAACTGAAACTTTTGAAAGGCCTCCTCAAATTGGTTCAACTTGAAATACGCGTCTCCCATATCAAAATAGATCTGTCGGCGAACCTCCATCGTGACATCCAGGGCAAGGGTCTGACTCCAGTAATCGATGGCCTGGGGTAAATCGGTCAGTTCTACTTCATGAATCTCGGCTAGCCGCATATAGGTCTGAGCGGCCAAGGAGCTGTCGGGATATTGGGTCACAAGCTCACGAAAGTAGTGCAGCGCACGATCGGCATTATAAAAATTGATGTAATAGATGGTCCCGACTTCAAACAGGGCTTCCTCCGCATACCGGCTCTTGGGATAATCTTGATAGACGGACTCATAGATCTCGATGGCCTCCATGTAGTCTGTTTCACGCCACTGCTTTTGAGCACGAAGAATTTGTACCCTTACCTCATTTTCCGTCTCAACGTAGAGCCAGATGGCACCTGAGAAAAGCAGGAGAGGAATGGGGAGTATCCATCGAAGCCTACTATTCATCGAACCCCTGGTCATCCTCCTGGGGCACACGAGTCACGGCAGCCACCTCGTCGTCATCCCCGAGATCCATGAGCTTAACACCCTGAGCTCCGCGAGAGATGGTCTGGCGAATACGTCCTGCCTTTTGGCGAATAATCTTCCCCTTGGCGGTGATGATAATAATCTCATCATCATCCTTTACCGTAAATGCCGAGACCACGGGACCGTTTCTCTTGGTCGTCTTGA
>JAZFTY010000216.1:0-8915 GCA_036446935.1 Acidobacteriota bacterium
GCCCATGGTAACAAGGGACGATCAGCGGCAGAGTGGGAGCTAGTTGTTGTAGCCCGGACTATTCACGGTCCGGGCTAAACTATGTATCGTGGAAAAGACATCGGTGGTCGCGACAAGCTGATTCAGACTTGTCTGAGCATACTCGTTGAGGGGAAGGCCAGGAGACTCTATGAGGTTCTTCCTCATATCAGCATTGTTCGCTCGCCGTTGTTCTTAGAGCCCCTTCTCCAGCTTCTCCAATCCGGAAATCGAAACCAGAGAGAATTCGCTGCCGTCGCCTTGGGCAGCCTCGGAGATGCCAAGGCCATTGAACCTCTCTATAAGGTGTTTGTGGAGCCTTCCACTTTTCGTGGCAAAGGCTCCCAGTCTCTGCAGGCCTCCATTATTCATGCTTTGGGAGAGATGGGAGATGGCAAGGCCATTGAGCCGCTTCAGGCTATCTACCAAGGGGAGGGAAATGCGGCTTTGCGTCGAAAAGGCTGGGTTCTCTCCGCACTTGGAAACCTTGCCCAGCAGGGGAGTGTGGAGGCTGTGAAGGAACTGACCCGTGTCATGAAGGAGAAGGCTCCCGCCTTGCGTGCCCAGGCTGTCCAGGAATTGGCGGTGGCCTATTGGCACCGTCCCAACGAGGTTCCTGAAACCGTTTTTCACGTGATGACTGTCCTGGCAGAGGATGGTTCCGATGAGGTTCGTGGCGCCGCGCTTGCGGCGATTTCCGATCTGGCTCATTTAGGCTGTCAAGCCGCCGAGCAGTATATGTAGCAACGCCTTGACGCGCGCTCATATCCTACAGTCCGAGCTGTTCGACCAGCTGCTTGGCCACCTCGGCATTGGGTCCCTGGGGCGCCAATTCCAGGTACTTTTTCAAGTGGTCCGCCGATTCCTCCATCTGGCCCGTTCCCAACATTGAGATGCCCAGCTGGTAGTGTGCCTCTTCGTATCCAGGATCCGCTTCCAAGGCCTTGGTCAAAGCTTCGATGGCTTCCTCAGACTTCCCGGAGTTAATGAAGGTGACGCCCATGTTGTAGTAGTTCACAGCGGCATCTTTGGGATCCCCGTAAGCACTCAGAGAGACGGCCTTTTGATAGAGTTCGCGGGCCTTTTCCGTATCTCCCATCGAAGCATAGAGCCCGCCCATGTTCTGATACAGGGTAGGGTCTTCGGGAGCCAGATCAATCGCTTTTTGGTAGGCCTCAACGGCTTGCTCATTCTGGTTCAGTTTGGAGTGAGCGTTTCCGACGTTGGCCCAAAGCGCCGGCTGCTGATCATCCAATTCCAGGGCGGCGTTGAAAACCGTCAGAGCCTGTTCATATTCACCCTGATTGAAGAACTGCAATCCCTGATCCATATTCAGCCTGACTTCGGCAGAGGACTTTTGACGTCTTTCCGCGTTCTCAGCGTCTGCCTTCATCTCCTCGATCTGTTCATCGGTGAGTTCAAACAGGAGTGGACCGCTCTGCCCGCGCTGAAGAGTGAAATCAACCAGTCCCTGCTCACCTCTTCGATCACTGGTGGCTTGCAGGCCATCCGCAAAAGCACTTTGGTAGCCCTCTTTTTTGGCGATGACACGGTAGGTTCCCTGTCGGGTCACTCCTCCGTGATAGTACTCACCTTTGGCGTCGGTCTCCACCGTGTATTTTCTTGCCACTTCCATGCCTTCAATCCTGATAGAAACGCCCTCGATCGGATTGCCTTCTGCGTCGGTGACCTTTCCTCTGATATTGCCGACCTGGGCAAAAGCCTGAGTCATCAATAAAGATGAGAAAAAAGTGAGTAGAAAGAATTGTCTGGTGCTCCTCTTCATAATCGACCCCTAATTATGATTGCCCCTCAATTATTGATGCATCTTGGCGACAGAAGTCTCGCAATGCGTCGATATTATCGGTGATGGCATATTTTGGCAAGCTTTCGATGAAGAGTTTCCCGTAACTTCGAGTTCGAAGACGACTGTCCAGTACAGCCAGAACGCCTCGGTCCCGGCGAGATCGGATGAGTCTCCCCAGGCCTTGTTTCAGGGTGATGATGGCCTTGGGAACGCTATAGTGCAGAAAGGAGTTGACTCCTTCCTTTTCCAGCCAGTTGATGCGGGCTGCCACCAGGGGCTCCGTTGGAACCAGAAAAGGCAGCTTGTCGATAATCACAGCACGCAGGGCGTCACCTTGAACGTCCACTCCCTGCCAGAAACTGGAGGTTGCACAGAGCACGGCATGGGGGGTGTCTCTGAAGGTTTCCAGCAGCTGATTCTTGGGCAGCTCTCCTTGCCGAAACAGGGGGTAGGGAATCTCTTCACGAAGAGCTTCATAAACACGATTCAGCTGAGAAAAACTGGTGAAGAGCAGAAAAGCATATCCCTGGGTCATTCCAAGAATTTCCTGAATCTCATGGAGAGCACGAGGAAGATAGTGGTCGGAGCGCGGCTCCGGAAAGGACCTAGGAATATAGAGCATCGTTTGCTCTAAATAGTTGAATTCGCTGGGGGTGATGACTTCCTTCGGTTCCTGGATGCCCAGTCTCTCCTTGAAGTATTCGAAGTTGTTATGGGTGGTCAGGGTAGCCGAGGTGAAAATGGTAGTATCGGCGCGTGAAAAGAGCTTCTGCTGGAGAATCGGGGCAATTTCGATAGGGTTGACATGCAGGAAAACTCCGCGGGCCCTGTTCTCGAACCAGTAAACGTTTTCAGAGTTCTCCAGATCAAAGATCGCTTCCAACGTCACCCTCATCTGGTCCAGATTCCGGATCAGCGGGTCGGCTTCGGCTGGGCGATCTGTCTGCTGCTCCATGCTGTGGTAGAGGCCTTCCAGTGATTGCCGAAATCGCTGGAAAGAATCGAGAACTTCAGCGCGCAGGTCCATCGTTGTACCATCAGGTTGCTGGTAGAGATTCAGTGAATAGCGCCCCCTCAAGCCGGGAAATGAATCGAAGAAAGCGGTGGAAGAGGCTTGTACCTGATCCAGCGGGTGCGTGGAATCCGGAGAGTCGGAAAAGACTTTGCGGAAATTCCGGCAAAACTCTTCGACCTGATAGTTGCTGATCTGCTTTCCGAAGTGGTTCGCCGCAATGTCCTCGACTTCATGAGCTTCGTCCAGAATCAGGACGGAGAAAGCGGGCAGTACGTGGCCTATCTCATCGCTTTCAAGCGCCAGATTCGCGAAAAACAAGGCATGGTTGACCACGATGAGGTCTGCCTCCAGGGCCTTCTGGCGCATCCGGGTCACGTAGCACTGGTCATAGTAGGAGCATTTATGGCCGGCGCAGGTGTCGGACCGCGCATCGAGGTTCCTCCACAGAGAATCGTCGTCTCTCATCCAGCTGAGTTCAGAGCGATCTCCGGTCTCGGTCTCTTGAATCCACCGGGATAGGGAACCCCACGGCTCCGGGGCCTCATGAGGTTCTGCCTGGGGTTGCTGTTCATGGAACTTTTTTAAGCAGAGATAGTTTTGTCTCCCCTTCATGTAGGTCACCGATAAGTTGGGGAAGAGATGCTGGCGGATAAAGGGGATATCTTTGAAAAAAATTTGGTCCTGTAGATTTTTGGTGGCCGTTGAAACGATCACGCGTTGGTTGCAAAACAGAGAGGGAATCAGGTAGGCAAGAGTCTTACCCGTTCCGGTGCCCGCTTCGACACACAAAGGATGGCGATTGGCAATGGCATCCAGTACCGCTTCCGCCATCACCTGCTGGGAAGGCCGATGTTCGTAGCTGGGCAGCTGACTTTCCAGAATGCCGCCGGGCTTGAATATCTGCTCGAGGGTGATGCCGTCTTTAATCGGCATCAGTCTAACTTCTGAGCTAACTCCAGCCGCTGAGCATAAAGAGGGAACTGGCTTGTGAGTGCCTTGACTTCCTTCTCGACCTCTTTTGGGATCCCTGGGTTCTCGATATTGTTGAGGACTCTGCCCATGAACTCTCCGATTTGACCCATCTGCTCTTCCTTCATATTTCGAGTGGTCACGGCCGGAGTTCCCACCCGGATCCCGCTGGTCACCAGGGGAGGATGAGTGTCAAAAGGAATGCCGTTTTTGTTGACGGTTATGAAAGCTTCTTCCAGGGCCTTTTCGGCCTGCTTGCCATTCATCCCTTTGGAGAAGACGTCGACTAGAAAGAGATGATTGTCGGTTCCTCCCGAAACGATTCGAAATCCTTGTTTTTCGAGGGCTTGAGCCAGGGCCTGGGCGTTGCTGATGACCTGTCGCTGATAAGTCTTGAAAGTCTCTGACGCCGCATCTTTCAGGCATACGGCTTTGGCGGCGATAATGTGAACCAAAGGGCCGCCCTGGATTCCCGGCAATACAATCCTGTCGATCGCTTTCTTGTGCTCTTCCTTGCAAAGGATCATGCCACCCCGAGGTCCTCTCAAGGTCTTGTGGGTGGTGGTGGTGACAAAGTCGGCAAAGGGAACAGGGCTGGGATGCAGACCCGTGGCCACCAATCCCGCGATGTGGGCAATGTCGGCCATCAAGTAAGCACCAACCTTCTGGGCGATCTCGTAGAAGCGGTCAAAGTGGATCACCCGGCTGTAAGCGCTGGCTCCACAGACGATCATCTTGGGTTTTTCCCGCTTGGCGATGTCCTCGACTGCGGCATAGTCGATCTGCTCACTCTCCCGGTCCACACCGTAAGACACCACCTCATACAGCTTTCCTGAGAAGTTCAAAGGGTGTCCGTGGGTCAGGTGTCCACCATGATCCAGCTTCATCCCCAAGATCTTGTCACCAGGCTCAAGAACCGCCATATAGGCGGCCATATTGGCCTGGCTTCCGGAATGGGATTGGACGTTGGCGTGCTCGGCGCCAAAAAGTTTCTTGGCCCGCTCAATGGCCAGACTCTCAACCACGTCAACGTTTTGACAACCCCCGTAATAGCGCCTGCCCGGATAGCCTTCAGCGTACTTGTTGGTGAAAATGGAGCCCATGGCCTCCAGTACGGCTTCACTGACAAAATTTTCTGAGGCGATGAGCTCCAGTGTCTCGGACTGCCGCCTGGTTTCCATGAGGATGGCGTCGTAAATTTCGGGATCGATATCGCGTAATGGTTTGATCACGGCCGCATGGTAGCTCACTTGACTGAATAGGGTCAAACGGATACAAGTAGGCCTCTTATGAAGTGGTCTCGACTCTTTGTTCCCACGCTGCGAGAGGTTCCCGCCGAGGCGGAAGCGGCCTCCCACCAGCTTCTCTTGCGGGCGGGGTTTATTCGACAACTGAGCGCGGGAATTTATTCTTATCTTCCCCTGGCTCGACGGACTTTATTGAAAATCGAAGCGATCATCCGGGAAGAGATGGATGGGATCGGAGGCCAGGAGTTTCACTTGCCGGCTCTGCATCCCGCAGAACTTTGGAAGGAAACGGGACGCTGGGAGCTTATGGGTGAGAATCTGTTTCGTCTCAAGGACCGGACGGACCGTGAGCTGTGCCTGGGCATGACTCATGAGGAAATATTCACTTCCATTGCCCGCAACGAACTTCGCTCCTATCGGGAGCTGCCTCAGATCTGGTATCAGATCCAGACGAAGTTCCGAGATGAACCTCGACCCAAGTCGGGTCTTTTGCGAACCCGGCAGTTCACGATGAAGGACTCCTACAGCTTCGATCTGGGACCGGAGGGTTTGGATCAAAGCTACACTCTTCACAGCCAGGCTTATCAGGCCATTTTTGATCGCTGTGGGCTGGAGTATGTCATCGTCGAGGCCGAATCCGGAGCCATGGGCGGCAGTGAATCTGAAGAGTTCATGGTGAAAAGCGAGGCAGGCGAAGATGTGGTGGTGACCTGCTCGTGTGGTTATGCAGCCAACCTGCAGCGAGCCGTTTCCCAGATCACTGAGGTCAGCGACGAAGAAGGGGACCTTTCCCCGCAGGAGATTCACACTCCGGGACAAAAAACGATTCGGGAAGTGTCGGACTTTTTAAAAATTCCAACCACCCGCCAGATCAAGTCACTGGTCTACATTGTCGAGGATCGACCCCATCTGTTTTTGCTGAGAGGGGATCATCAACTCAGCGAAGCTCAACTCGAGTCTGCCGTGGGCACCGGAGTGTTCCGTCCTGCCACTGCAGAGGAGATCCGCGAGACCTTCGGGGCCGATCCGGGAAGCCTGGGACCCGTGGGGCTGACACAGGTCCCGATCTTGGCAGACCAGGCCCTTGAAGGACGCCGCAACATGGTCTGCGGAGCCAATAAGGACGACTATCATCTGAAAAACGTCACTCCCGACAAGGACTTTAGTCCTACCTACCACAGTCTCCGGGAGGTCGTATCGGGGGATCGATGTGTGAGCTGCCAGCAACCCCTCGAGGTGGCAAAGACCCTGGAAATCGGGCATATCTTCAAACTGGGCTACAAGTACAGCGAGTCGATGGGGGCCACTGTCCTCACCGACGAAGGCAAGAAGGTTCCGATGATCATGGGGAGTTATGGAATCGGCCTGGAGCGAATCATGGTGGCTGCAGTGGAGCTCTATCACGACGATGCAGGTATTGTCTGGCCCCGAAGCATCGCTCCTTTTCAGGCCATCGTGACGCTACTGCGTCCCGATGAGGTCGAGCAGCAGCAAGCGGCTCAAGGGTTTTATGAAGAGCTCACCCGCCTGGGTATCGATTGCCTGCTCGATGATCGCAAGGAGCGCCCTGGAGCCAAGTTTAAAGACGCCGAGCTCATCGGGATTCCCGTTCGCATCACCGTGGGTAACAAACTCAGCCAGGGAATCGTCGAGGTTTTCTCCCGAAAGGAGAAAACTCTTCAGGAAGTTTCCGCCGATGAGGCAGTCCAGGAGGCCGTGCGAATGCTGGATGCCTACCCTATTTAGCCCGGACTATTCATAAACTGTCTGCTGCAGCGGCGGGATCATCCGTCCGGACTGCGCGACGGGGTCGAGTTCGCGAAGCGACGACGACGCGATGTCCCTGCATCGCCTTCTCCTTGCTCCTTGATCTCGCCACGCACCCCATCAGCAAACGTCATCATATCTATGAAGCGAGACACTGAACGTACTGGCGAGTACGCCTGCGGGGGGCTCGGTCGCGACGTGGCGCAACGCACTCCCGCCGGCGCTTCCACCGCTTCGCGACGAAAGCCTATGAATAATCCGGGCTAGGCTCGGACTTCCTGGAAATCGCCCTGTTGCTAGCGATGGTGGAAGAACATAGAATGACGGGGACATCATGGGCAAAGTTAAACTCCACTGGTGGATCATGCTGGGTATGGCGGTGGGCGTGGTCACCGGTACCCTCATCAACCAGGCCTACATCGAGGAAGCTCGAGAAGCTGTTTTGGGTTCCGGGTACACCGAAGCGACGCCCCAACAGCTTCAAGAGAATGCTCAAAATATCAATGAAGAGCTGAGACGGAGGGTCATGGCTACCCACGTTGGGGCGGCCATCGAGGGACTTTCTCGCATCTTCATGAGTCTCCTGAAGATGATTGTTCTTCCCCTTGTTTTCTTCTCCCTGGTTCTGGGAATCTCGGGGATGAATGAAGCAAGGCGGCTTGGACGCATTGGGCTCAAGACGGGCGCATGGTATGTCCTGACCAGCCTGTTTGCCATCATCACGGGCCTGGTTGTGGTGAATCTGGTCGGTCCAGGGAGAGAAACAGGAATTCAAATCCCCACACAGGCCCGAGAAGCACAGCCACCGCAATCCTTCTGGGATGTGATTGCCTCCATGATCCCTGAGAATATTGTCGAGGCGGCGGCAACCTTCGATATGTTCGGCGTCATTTTCTTTTCCCTTCTTTTTGGGATTTTCTTGTTGCTGGTCGAGGAGGAGCTTGCCGCCGGAATGTTGTCCTTCATTAAGGGCGGAGCTGCCGTGATGATGAAGATGACCCAATTCGTCATTTCGCTGGCCCCCGTGGGAATCGCGGCACTCATCGCCAACACCGTAGCCACCAGCGGGCCGAGCATATTTATCAGCCTACTTCCCTACGTCCTGACGGTGGCTTTAGCTCTAGCGATCCATTTCCTTGTGACCCTTCCTCTCTTGCTGCGGTTTTTTACCGGTTACCCTCCTTACCGTTACATGCGGGCCATGAGCCCGGCGCTCTGGACCGCCTTCTCCACGGCCTCCAGCAGTGGGACGCTGGCCGTGACCATGGAACGGGCTCGCCAGGGGGCGGGGGTCTCCAATCGCATCACCAGCTTTGTTCTGCCCTTGGGCGCCACGGTGAACATGGATGGAACGGCCCTTTATGAATGTGTCACAGTGCTCTTCATTGCCCAGGTCCATGCCAGCACCCATCCCGATTTCCCTGCACTGACGCTGGGAGGCCAGCTGTTCATTGTCTTTCTTGCGCTGACGGTCAGCATCGGAGCGGCCGGGATCCCTCATGCAGGACTGGTGATGATGGTCATTATTTTACAAGCCGTCCATCTGCCCCTTGAGTACACCTCGCTGATCTGGGGCGTGGACCGGATCCTGGATATGTCCCGAACGATGACCAATGTCTGGAGCGATGCAACAGGAGCGGCCGTGATTGCGCACTCCGAGAATGAAATCGAGGAATCGGTCCTCTTCTCGCCTCAAGTGTAAATAAACCCTCTCTCCCGGCTCTGGCCACGCCATTTTTTCTTGACTTCGGCCTATTTTGGACTAGAATAGACTGAATAGGTTTGTATAGGAGTAATTTTCTGTGGGGGTGGAGTCTTTTAAATGCTGCGGGGCAATTTCCCGGCAAAACTGGATGCTCAAGGTCGGATCAAGATTCCGACTGCCCACCGACAGTATATTTTCGAGCAATATGGCCCCGAACTTTATATCACCAGTATCACCGGAGAGAATCTTTTGATTTATCCCTTCAGGGAATGGGAGGAAATCGAGGCCAAGTTGTCGATGCCCCCGAAGATGCTCCCGGAGAAAGAAAAGTTTTTGCTTCGTGCCAATTTCTATGGACAGGCCTCTTCTATGGACAAGCAGGGAAGA
>JAZFTY010000217.1:0-5371 GCA_036446935.1 Acidobacteriota bacterium
CACACCCCCAAGGGGCATCTTCGCATCGTCGACAATCGTTCCCGAGAGGCTCGCAGTCCTGAACTGAGCCAGGACCATACCTGACCCAAACAACACAAAGATAAGGACCTTAGGGAACATCATCTTCCTTGCAACTCCCTATGATCTAAAGATGCAACTCCAGGAGTTACCTCATCCAATCTAGCCGGTTTGTCTGACAGCCGACTGCTTGAGAATGGGACCCTGGCAACCCTTGACAAAATGATTCCACGGCGTAGGCTAGGGTCGCTTGATTAACAAACTCCAAGGAGGGAAACATCCATGAATTTTTTAAGAACATTCATCCCAGTGCTTTTGCTTAGCCTGCTTGTGACAGGCTGCGCTCAAACCCAGGCGAGCGATGTGGAACTCATCGCCGACGCGGAGAGCGCCGCTCCAGAGTCCGTGACAAAGAACGCCACGATTAAAGCCTCGGACGGAAGAGTGCTGAGGCAGGGGTCCAACAGCTGGACCTGCTACCCGGGTTCGGGGGCCATTGGACCCATGTGCAACCAGGCTCAGTGGGACGAACTCATCACAGCCGTCATGGCCCAGGAACCCATAGACGTTCAGACATTCAGCCTGTCCTACATGATGGCTGGTGAGGGAGAAGCCCTTGGCGTCAGCAATATTGATCCCTTCGCTACCGAGCCGACGGACGACAACCAATGGGTCAAGGAAGGGCCGCATCTGATGATCCTGGTGCCTGATCAGACGGCGCTCGAGGGGCTTTCCACCGATCCTAATGACCCCGTGTACGTGATGTGGAAGGACACCCCTTACGCCCACATCATGGTGAAGGTCGGGGAACAAGAGTAGACAGCTTCGATCTCTAGCCCGGATTATGCATAATCCGGGCTAGGGCAGAGCAAAAACGAAGAGAGTTTTATCCGAGCCGGGGCTCAACTCGGGCGTCAGGTTATTCGTGCCTTCGGTAACAACTGATATGCCCGTGCTGACGGCGACATACTGTTTGCCGTCGACAGCATAGGTGATCGGATGGCCGGTGACCGCGGAACCGAGATCGACCTCCCAAAGCACTGCTCCGCTTTTTTGATCCAGCGCCCTGAAGCGGCCGTTCGCGTCCCCCCCGAAGACGAGGCCGCCTCCCGTGGTCAGGAGCGCCGTTACGCCCGCTCGCTGCTCGTACTTCCAGAGGGTCTTGCCGGTCTCCACGGAGATCGCCTGTACGGTTCCGACGTTGGTTGTTCCCGGGGTGATCCGTTTTTGGTTCCGGAATCCATATCGGGACTGCTGGGGACTACCCGGGGAATCCAGGAAGTCGAAGGTGGGCCCGGGTTCGTTGGAGGTCATGTTCATGCAGGTATTCTGGAGCGGGAAGTACATCGTATGGGTCAGCGGGCTGTAAGCACCGGGAGGCCAATTTTTCCCGCCCGTGGTACTTGGGCATACCAGGCGATGCTGCCCTGAAGCTGTGAAGATCATTTCGGGGTTGACGGTGGCCTTTCCTGTCTCACCGTCAATCTCTTTCACGACGTTCTGAGTCACGGTCGGTCGAGCCCAGAGGAACTCACCTGTTTTGCGATCGAGGGTATAGACGATTCCCGTTTTACCCGGAATCCCCGTGACCACCTGCCGCCTCTCCCCCGGCTGAATCCTGGGATTGATCCAGCTCACTTCTTGCGGGTCGGGCGCGACGGCCGTGTCCACCAGGAGGCGCTCGAAGGGATGGTCAAGATCCCAGTGATCGACAACGTGCTGGTAATACCAGACGATCTTCCCGGTATCGACATCAAGGGCGAGCGTCGAGTTGTGATAGAGGTACAGGTCATCGTTTGAGCCCAGCAGGAACTTGGGCGCCGGGGAGGTAACCGAAGTTCCGGTGTAAAGTAGCCGGAGTTTCGGATCGTAGCTGGGCACCATCCATGTGCCCACATGCCACCTTCTCTCGAAGGGAACGTTGCCCCAGGTTTCACCCCCCGGCTCGCCCGGTTTCGGAATGGTTCGGGTGCGCCACAATTCTCGACCGGTTCTGGCATCATGGGCGGTGATGACGCAAGCCTCGGGCCCGCCTTCTGAATAACAGTTTCGACCGGAGATCACCTTTCCATCGGCGATGATCGGACCGGAGCTCTGCAGGGCGGGGTTGATTCTGTAATCGAGGATCTGGGTTTCCCAAACCAGCTTGCCGCTCTGGGCATCGACGGCGTAAACAAAGTCGTCGCCGCTGGAGGCGATAATCAGGTTTCCATAGATGGCCTGATTTCGTTTGCGGCCAGGATCGCGAAGAAAGGTCGTCAAATCTTCCGGCCATTTCCGGCGGTACTCCCAGATCCGCTCTCCCGTGACGGCATTCAGGGCCCGGATGACATCGTGCGGGTTGGGCATATACAGGATGCCGTCATACACGAGTGGCGTTCCCTGCTGGCTGCCGCCCTCCTGGACCAGGGCCTTGGACCAGACCATTCTGAGTTCCGAGACGTTTTCGCGGTCGACCTGATCCAGCGGACTGTAGCCCCAGCCATCCAGTGTCCTGCGCCACATCAACCAGTCGGCCGGGTCGGGATTCTGCAACATCGAGTCGGTAACGGGAATGAAATCGCTCGGGGCCCCCTGTGCCTCCACCTGTAGGGCGCAAGCGACCAGAACCATCATCAAAGTGAATATCAGGAAGCAGTGTTTCACTGAAAGAAATTCCTGGGTTATTGCTCTTCCGGCAAGGGTCCAAAGTCAGGCGGTGGTACTCGCCGTTTCGTTGCTGCTTCATAGGCTGAGGCGATCTTGATCAGAACCGGTTCCTCACCCGGACCCGACCACAGCATCATACTGATGGGCATGGGACGGGGAAGCAACGAGCGTTGGGTGCCACTGACATAGTTGTATCTCGTCCTGTCTGAGCTGAGTGCAAACCCGGGCTCGTAGACGATCTGGTTGTAGCCGGCAGGAACGATGATCTGAGGCATTCCTACAAAGGCGGTGAAGCGTCCACAGCAACTCACTGCACTTCGATCATGGGCAGTCGGTTCGCTGGCCCCGCCAATCTTTCGATGAGGGAGGGTATTTTCCGGATTCACAAAGGCGTCGATGTCGTTTTCATACATCACCTTTTGAATCACAAGCCGCACCACGGCCTGCATCTTAAACATGTCGATGCCTCTGGTTGGGCGAAGGTCCTGGATATCCACCGCATTTTCGGCGCTCCTCCGATCAATGTCAGACACCGGTTTCTCGTTAGCGACCCAACTCGCCCAATCAAATACCCTTTCATCTCCTCTTTCCGCCAGATATCTGGCCGTGTTGAAATGCCCTCGTCCGGTATTGTCAAAGCCGGTGGTGATGCGGCGCAGATTGAGACTGTCCGATAAGGGCGCCTGTCCCAGCGCTAATTGGACCAGATAATCCTTGGTCGTCACATCAAAGCCGGGTACGGCAAATTCCAGATCGCCCGAGAGGGTTGTTCTGGAGAAATACTCAGGCACATTCATGGGCAGAATCTCGGCGAAACCGTCCTGGAAGGTATATTTCATATTGGGAACTTCGGGATCGTCAGGATAGAGTGGATCGACGGATTCAACCAGCTCTGCTCCCAGCTGATCGCGCAAAATGGTTTTGAATTCCTGGTCCATTTGATCGCTTATAGCGACATCATTCTGGCTGTGTTTGACCATGTACTCACGCACGATCCCGATACGCATTCCCTCAAGAGGCTTGGCCTGGCCTTCAAGGTCGTCTTGATCAATCAGAAAACTGGTATAGGGTTCTTTCGGGATCAGGCTTTTGGGAATGGCGGTGAAGTATTCCCTTGATGTGTACCCTTTTATGGCATCCAGAACCCGGACTGTGTCCTGGACGGTGCGACAATGGATGCCTGCACGGTCATCCATCCTGCGGGCAAGAATGCCGCCGTCGGAATTCACCCCTTTGGTGGTCAGAAAGTTCACGATGTTATTCCTGGCTGCAGGACCCTGACAGGAAGCAAAGGTCTGTTCGCAAATGGAGCACACCACCAGATTCGCGCCCACAGAGACACCCGAGCCGGAGCTCGTTCCTCGGGTCTCGCGCTCGGTATCATAGGGGTTGCAGGGCTGCCCTCCCCAGGTACTGATCGAGGTTGTCGGCCTTTGGTCCCCGGGTATCCGTCCGGCAGGAGAGAAAAGCTTTGCTGGTGGAACACCAGGGGGAGTCGGCGATAGAGAGATCCGATTATTGCTGGCGGTGGCAATGGCATAAACGATCGCCCCTTTTGCCCTCACCTGAGCCACAGGGACCGAGTCGTTGGGCGATACATCCATGGCAAAGTTGACGTCATTCCCACCGGTTCCCCGGATGTCCTTGGCGTCATACCAATTCTTGAAGGAGAACGGGATGCAATAGAGGGGCAAATTCTCCAGGTCAGGATCGTTTCCATATTGGGCATCCAATTCGGCTGCTCTTTCCAGAGCATCGGGCTGCCGGCGAAAGTCCTCACAGACTTCCGGGGCTCCTTCTGGAAGAGGACCCTGGGAGGGATGTGCATCAAATGCGCCTTTGCAGGTTACGGAACGCTCACCGCGGATGTTGAGGGTTTCCAAGGCGTTGAGCTGGCCTGCATTGGGGATCCCGACTCTCATTCCGTATTGCTGCTGGACGGTTGGATCCGATATCGTTGCTTCCATCTTTCCAAAGTCCAAGGGGGTTCCGACATACTCATCAAAATCGGGGAGCAAGCTGGATACCGCAAGGGTTTCCGTTGGAAACTCCAGAGGCGCCCCCGTGCTGACCACGCCTCGAGCAGGAGCAATAGAAGCTCCATCTTCAGTGATCAACTGGGTGCAGACTCCGTTGTAGGCCTTGGCTCGACGGATATACTGCTGGACTAATTCCTGGCAGGTGATCTGGTTGGACTTGATGGCATCATGGATATCCTCGATGGTTGCTTCCACTATTTGGAATGTTGCCGTCTCCTGGCCAAGCACAGGCGTCAGGGTGGCCCAAAAGAGTACGCTTCCAAAAAGGAAGGCCAGGATAACCTGGTTTCGCTGAGTTATTTTTCGAAACGGACTTCTACTTTCGGACATAGTGAACCGCCTTCCAAATTGATTCATCAAAAGATCTTAGCCCGGATTATACATAGGTTCTCGTCACGAAGCGACGAAAGCGACGACCTGAAAAGGGCGGGGGCACCCGCTTTGCGGGTCGGAGGCCCCCGCAAACGTACTGTACGGTACGTTGAGGAGGCCGACGAGGGGGTACCCGCTTGCGGGTCGCGCAGACAGGACGGATGATTTCGTCGGTGCAGTAGAGAATTTATGCATAATCCGGGCTGGGGTTTCGTCGGGTAGCAAAATACCATTCTCCGGGTCAGCGCTCAAGAACTAACAGGGAACGATGCATCATCCGGGCCGGGCCGGGA
>JAZFTY010000218.1:0-3179 GCA_036446935.1 Acidobacteriota bacterium
ACATCACCATCGCTGCTAGCCGGTAAGCTGCGGCTCTTTGCTTTTTTGTCTCGCCGTCCGTGTTTGGCCATCGGTGGGCTCATCTTAGCTTGGGGATTGGGGTGGGGCAAGAGATCGGATCGCCTCCTGCCTGCAGGTCAAGGAGTCAGGGGTGCCGCCCGCTGTGGGTTGGCCTGTGGGATAATCACCTGACCCATGCAGGAACACATCGACTCTTTTTTGGAGTATCTCCAGTTTCAAAGGAATTACTCGACTCACACCCTGAGAAGCTATCGGAGTGATCTGCTCGAATTTGATCACTATCTTACCCAGGGAGGGAAAGACGCCCACCTTCATCTCCGCCAGATCGATCACATCAGCATTCGCGATTTTCTGGGGCACCTGCACCAGAAAGGAAACGCCAAGAGTTCGATTGCCCGCAAGCTGGCAGCCATCCGATCTTTCTTCCGCTTTTTGTACAACGAAGGGAAAGTTCCCGCCAATCCGGCCCGCCTGGTTCACAGCCCTCGACAACCGGAGCGAACGCCCCGCTTTCTCACCATTCGGGAAGTCGAAACGATCTTGGAGCTGCCCGATCCCGACACCCCTCGGGGAATAAGAGATCGGGCCATCCTGGAGCTGCTCTACGCCAGTGGTCTGCGCGTCGGTGAACTGGTGGGAATCAACCTGGAAGATCTCTCGCTGGAGCAACACCTCACGAAAGTGTATGGAAAGGGTAAGAAAGAGCGACTGGTTCCATTCGGGAAAAAGGCTGAGCAGGCCCTTCGCCGATATGTGGAACAACGGGAGGCTTTGCTTCGTCGCCAAAGAACGGCTCGGGAACCGAATGCGCTCTTCTTGAATCTTCGCGGCTCACGGATCTCCGCTCGATCCGTTGAGAGAAACTTGAAGGAATACATCAGAAAAAGCGCCTTGCTCCTGGACGTACACCCTCACCTTTTTCGTCACTCCTTTGCCACTCACCTGCTGAATAACGGGGCTGACCTTCGCTGCATTCAGGAATTGCTTGGCCATGAGAATCTCTCCACGACTCAAAAATACACCCATCTGTCCATCAAAGAACTGATGCGAGTGTACAGAGACTCCCACCCCAAGGCTCATTAGCCAGGAATGAACAGTCCCCGCGAGCGGGGCTTCCCGGCATTTACTTCAATGCCCTTTTCTGTTAGATTGACTGTCTTTCGGCGTCGAAAAGGGTTCAACCATGGTCTTAGTCAAAGAAAAGAAGGGTGAAATCGTCTCAGGCTACCAACTGCACGACAAGGATACGGGTTCGCCCGAGGTGCAGGTTGCCATAATAACTGAGCGAATCCAATACTTGACGGAACACTTGAAAACCCATCAAAAGGACCACTCCTCTCGCCGCGGCCTGCTCAAACTGGTAGGTCAGCGCCGGCGTCTGCTGGATTACTTGAAGAGAACGGAGTTCAGCCGCTACAAGGCACTCATCGAGCGGTTGGGACTCCGCAAATAAGATTGATCTCAGCAAGAAAAGAAAGCGCGCTGCTGGACTCATATTCTTTGCGGGTCAGTCAGCGGGGTCCTCATTTTTCTGAACATTAGCTGTCTTCTTCTGGGCAAACGAGTTTCCAAAAATCGGCGGAATTTAACGAGATCAATTTTAGTGGAAGGAATAATTCTGAAATGATTGAAACAGTCAGCCTTTCTCTGGGAGAGCGCGAACTCTCCATTGAGATCGGTAAAGTAGCAAAACAAGCGCATGGTGCTGCATTTCTTCGCTACGGAGATACCACGGTTCTGGTGACGGCATGTTCTGACGCAGAACCCAGGGAAGGACTTTCGTTTTTTCCCCTGACCTGTGACTACCGAGAAAACAACTACGCCGCCGGGAAGATCCCGGGAGGCTTTTTTAAACGAGAGGGAAGACCGACGGAGAAGGAGATCCTGACCTGCCGTTTAATCGATCGTCCGGTGCGGCCGCTCTTTCCAGAGAACTTCCGTTGTGAAACACAGATCATCGCCATGGTCCTCTCCGCCGAACCCGAGGTGAATCCGGATGTCATCGCCATCAATGGAGCCTCGGCTGCACTGTACCTGTCCGACATCCCCTTTCTGAATCCAATCGGTGCCGTGCGGGTGGGCCGCATCAACGATCAGTTCGTGATCAATCCGACCTATCCGCAGTTGGAAACCAGCGCTCTCAATATGATCGTTGTCGGCACCCAGGAAGCCATCGTGATGGTGGAAGCGATGGCTCGCCAGGTCAAGGAAGATCAGATCGTGGAGGCGATAGAATTCGGTCATCAGGCCGTCCGCCGGATTACCGACTCCATCAAAGAATTAGGCAGCCGTCTAAACATTACCAAACGCACGGTTGAGCCGGTGACGTTTGATCCCGAGCTGGCGCGACGGGTGGAGGATAAGGCAACCTCGAACGTTGAGGATGCCCTTCACACTCAAGACAAGGCGGCCAGCGGGCAAAAGATGAAAGCCTATCGCAAGCAACTGGTCGAAGAACTTGCCCCAGACGACGAGGAGAAGGGTGCTCAGGTCAAGGCTTTGTTCGACCAGCTGAAGGAAAAAATGTTCCGGCGTTCGCTGTTGGAAAAAAAGCAGCGCCTGGATGGACGGGCCTTTAACAAGATTCGAGCCATTTCCGGGGAGGTCTCGTTGCTGCCCAGAGCTCATGGTTCGGCACTCTTTACCCGAGGGGAAACCCAGGCCCTGGTCACGGTTACACTGGGCACGGGTGAAGATGCGCAGCGCCTGGATGACATTACCGGAGAGTCCTCCAAATCCTTTATGCTTCACTATAATTTCCCGCCTTTTTGCGTGGGTGAAGTGGCCTTTTTACGTGGACCCTCTCGCCGCTCCATTGGGCATGGAGTACTGGCAGAACGAGCCATCTCGACGGCACTTCCCGACGAGGCGAGTTTTCCATACACCATTCGTATCGTTTCCGATATTCTCGAATCCAACGGTTCTTCTTCAATGGCCACCGTGTGTGGGGCTGTCCTGGCCCTTCAGGATGCCGGGGTTCCCATAAGCACCTCCATCGCAGGAATTGCCATGGGGCTTGTCAAAGACGGCGACGATTACGCCATTCTCTCGGACATCGCCGGGTTTGAAGATCATTACGGGGATATGGACTTCAAGATTGCGGGTTCGGCCGAGGGAATCACGGCGCTGCAAATGGACATCAAAATCACAGGGGTCAC
>JAZFTY010000219.1:0-8393 GCA_036446935.1 Acidobacteriota bacterium
GGTTGCAGTCAGCGGTCAGCGGTCAGCTCTTCCTCTTGATACCCTGGACGTCCTGTCTCAGAAGCTTCCTGGCCAGATCCAGGAGAGCCTCATCAAGTAACTCGACATCATCTCGTCCAGTAGCTGCCACCAGCATGGATAAACGTTTGCGCCAACCGGATTCCTGTGTGGTGACCGTTCGCGCTTGCGGTACGGAGGATGGTGGAAGTGTGACACCGGCAGGGAAATTGTGAATCTTACGCCGTTTTCCGGGTGTTTGAACCGACACCCTCCGAATCCTCCCTTCGGCTGCAAGACGGGTGCAAATGTAGTAAACCTGCTGCCTGGGCGTGATGCCCGTCTTTTCAGAGATTTCGTCGTCGTCCAGACCCTCTGGATGCTGGCCAATCAATGCCAGGAGGGTGTCCGCGTTGGTCACACTTCGCTTCCTTCTCGATACATAAAATAGACTATCAACAACACGTGATCGGACATCTGAACTTCAATTACAACTAATATAGATTAACATGAACTGTAAAAATCAAGAATGAGCCATACCGCTTCGGGTTGACGTGACCGCTGTCACCACAGCACCATTGGCAGGATTAAGAATCAGGAGGAAGAGTGATGAAAAGAAGTGTTTTAGGAGCATTAATGGTGTTCTTACTCATGCCATTTGGAGGAGCAGCTCAGTCTCGCCAAGAGCGGGATCGCGCAGGCATGGGAGACGTTGGAGATGACCAGGTGAAATTCCGGGGTGTTGGCTGGGTTGTCATACGGTCCCACAATCGGGATCGCTTGGCAGATTTCTACCGGGCTCTCGGTTTTGTGCAAGGAGGCAGCTCAGAAAACGTCATCGGGCTGTATGTCGGGCGCCAGGCCGCCCTGGAAATTGGCCATCTAGACCCCGATGCAGGTCCCAGCCGGGCGAAGACATCCCGCACTCAGGCTAGGACTGTTGCCATTTTGGGGACCACCAACATCCAAGAGGTTGTGGCCCGGGCCAAAAATGCGGGTGCCACGATGATTGAAAAGGTGTTCTCCGAAGGTAATGACACTCTCTACTACATTGGCGATCCTGACGGGAATGTGGTTGGGTTTTCGGAGATAGGCCCGATGTGGAGGGATAGCAACGAATAAATCCTTGGGCCTGGATAAAGCTTTGAGTCTAAAGGTCAAAGCGGGTCACTTTACAGCTTGTACTTAGCTTCCTGCATTCTGTATACTGGGTTACCTATCTGCACACTGAGTGATCAGGATGCGAAATTTCAACAGGATCTTTTCTCTAACCTTGTGCGTTGTGTTTCTGTGGACGCCTGCGGCTGAGCAACTGGCCTGTTTCTTTTGTGGTCCAAGCCCTGAGACCTCTTCGACCGCTAAGGCTGTCTCTCACCTTGAGGATGACTGCATCTTAAAGGATGGGTTCCACAGGGAGGATCCCACTTCAGAGACAGAATCCATTCATGTGCACTTCTGTACTCTCCATGCCACCTTCGTGGCCCTTACCGACTCACCTCAGCTCAAGCCCGTTCAGGTTTTCAGCTGGTTTCGGAGCAGCCACGGCTTCTTCCGAAGCGTTGACCCAAGCCACCTCTATCATCCTCCACGACACTTCTCCATCTAGTCTCTAAGGGCGGGTCGTTCAGGAGATTTTCTTGGGGTAAACCCTGTTGGCCGGTCTTGCAGGGTCAATGATCTGTTGTCTGCCGAGTTCCCGGTTATCGACCGAGTCTCCTACGTCGTCAAGCGTACTCGACCAACGAAATCCCCGAAACATTTGGAGGAGTCCATGCATTTCAGAACCTTTGCTACCATCGTTGTCATGATAGGGCTGGCGTTCACCCGGGTGCCGGCTCAGGCGAGGGTCAGCGTCCCAGAAAATCTGACTTTAGCGGCGGCGAAAAGCCTTCTCATGATCTATAACCCAAGGCTACGGGCCGAAAGAGTCAACGTCGACATTGAAACAGGAGATGTCCTGAACGCCGAAAAGCGTCCCAACCCAATTTTATCGGTTGGAAGCGAAGGACTCTCCTTTGCCTCCAGCGATCGTTCCTTTTTCGACAATCAGGAGTTTTCTCTGACCTTGAAGCAGGACATTGAATTGTCCGGCAAGAGACAAAAGCGTACCTCCTTTGAGGAAGCAGATGTGGAGATCGCTGAGATCGAACTGCAAAATACTGTTCGAGTTCTTACTTTCGAGCTTCAAAAAGCCTATTACCAGGTGATACGGGCTCAAGAAGATCTCAGGTTGGCGCGAGATATTCTGGAGCACTTTGTGGAGGTGGTCCGTTTGAACCGCATCCGATATGAAAGAGGAGAGATCGCAGGGAGAGAACTCCGCCGCGTGGAAGCTGCACAATATCGTTTCTTTGAAGATGTCGTGGCTGCCGAAGTGGGCCTTGAGAATGCCCAGGATCAGTTGCTGGGATTGTTGGGCAGCACCGACTTTGACCAGCGTTTTGAAGCGATTGACCGTTTTGATTCCCAGTTTGTTCCCCCTCCAGCTCAGGAACTCCGAGACACCGCGTTGCGCGAGCGAGCAGACATCGCCGTTCAAAGGGCACGGCTGTCTCAAGCCGATGTCGGGATTGAACTGGAGAAAGCGCACGGGGTGCCCACCATCAGTCCTTTTGTAGGATACCGCCGAGATTTTGGTAGAAACGGTGCGATCTTGGGTGTTGAGATCCCCCTGTTTGTCTCCAACCGGAACACGGGTGGCATCGCCCGTGCTCAAGCTCAGCGGCGCCGCCAGGAGCAGCTTGTTCGCCTGCTGGAAGTACGAGCATTGCAGGAAGTGCAATTAGCGCTCAACGAGTTAGCGGGTAACCGGAAGCGTTTGGAAGCGTTACAAGAACAGTATCTGGAGAAGGCCCAGCAGTCCCGGGATATTGCTGAATCCGCTTATCGGCTGGGGGGCGCCTCACTCAGTGAATTTCTGGATGCTGAACGGACCTACCGTGAAACCAGCCGCCTCTACAACCAGGTGCTGTACGATTTTCAGATTAGCCGAGGGCAACTGGAGCTTGCCATTGGAAAGGATCTTCAACCATGAAGAGACAAAAACATCGCAAGAGGAGCTTAGGACATCTGATGATTCTTGTCCTGCTCCCGCTTATCGGAGCCTGCAACCCGGAGACCGTGACCGTGTCTGAAGATCACGAAGAAGACGTTCACGACTTGCCTCTGGATGTCGTGGAATTGACTCCGGAGTCGATCGAAACTGCCCAAATCCAGATTGAGGAGAGCAAGGAAATGGACCTGCGAATCTATCTGGAAACGACCGGTGTGGTAACGGCTGACGAAACGCGGCTTGCACACATCCGCCCGCTTTCACGCGGAATTGTCGCAAGGGTCTACGTTCGCCGTGGAGATCGGGTCCGGGAAGGGCAAGAGTTGGTGGATTACGACAACATCGAGCTGGGAGAGCTCATCGGTGAACATCTGAGTGACCTCGCTCAGTTGCAGAACGAAATGGCTCAGCTGGAGGTGACCCGGAAATTTCTGGAGCGAGGTCAGGAGCTTCTCGAGGCCCAGGCCATTGCCCAGAAGGAAGTGGAATTGCGTGAAGCCGAATACAAGAAGGCCCAGGCGGGCATCAACAGCCAGCAAGCCGAGCTTGCCAGGATTCACGAGAAACTCCACCGCTATGGACTTTCCGATGACGACATCGAGGGTTTGGACACTCAAGAGTACTCTGGAGATCATCGCACTGCCAGTCATAAGATCCTGAGAGCTCCTTTTGCCGGGATTGTGATTGGCTACGACGTGGCGGTAGGAGAACTGGTGGAACCCGACCGCGAGTTGCTCACTTTAGCGGATGTCAGCTCGGTCTGGGTTTTGGCGGATGTCTATGAAAAAGACTTGGGTCTCATCAAAATAGATCAGCCGGTCGATGTAATGACGGTGGCTTACCCTGAAAGGATCTTCAAAGGCAGGCTGACCTACATCAGCGACTTATTGGAACGGGAAACGCGAACGGCCCGAGTGCGTTGCGTCGTCCCCAACCCGGACGGAAATTTGAAACTGGAGATGTTTGTATCCGTGAAGATACCCTCCATTCGTCGAACCGTGGCCGTGGCGGTGCCAGAGTCAGCGATTCAAAATGTCGAAGGAGAAGAAGTGATCTTCGTTGCCGAGGGATCCGGGCTTTTTCACAAGAGAGTCGTGAAAACAGGCTTGAGCGCTGAAGGATGGATTGCCATCGATGGCTTGGATGAAGGAACGGCCGTGGTCACCCAGGGAAGCTTCTACCTGAAGTCTGCCCTTTCACGCGAGATCATCGGAACAGGACACTCCCACTAGAAAAGCCATGCATCGGATCATCGACTTTTCTCTGAATAACCGGTTCCTGATTATTGTCTTGGTCTTGCTGCTTGTCGGGGCCGGGCTCTATTCCATGCTGAACCTTCCCATCGATGCTGTACCGGATGTCACTCCCAACCAGGTCCAGATTTTAACCAATGCCCCAGGACTGAGTCCCCTGGAAGTCGAACAGTTCATCACCTTTCCCGTGGAAACAGCCATGAGCGGGCTGCCCGGGATTGAGACCATCCGTTCTGTCTCACGCTTTGGACTTTCCGCCGTTACCGTCTACTTCGAAGAAGACATGGACGTTTACTTCTGCCGCAGGCTGATCCTGGAGCGGCTTCCCCAGGCCCGCGACGCTATTCTTCCGGGTTTCGGTACCCCCGAGATGGGTCCCATCAGCACGGGGTTGGGAGAGATTTACCAGTTTGAGGTCAAGGGAGAAGGCTATTCGCTCATGGAACTGCGCAGCATTCTGGATTGGGATATTGCCTTTAAGCTGCGCTCAGTGCCCGGCGTCGTCGAGGTCAACTCCTATGGGGGGGAGCTCAAGACTTATGAGGTCCAGATCGATCCCAATAAGTTGCTGAGTTACAACATTCCTATGGCCCAGGTTTTCGAAGCCCTGGAAACCAACAATGCTAACGCAGGTGGAGCCTACATCACCAAAAATCAGGAACAGTATCTGATCCGCGGCGAAGGACTGGTGGAGAATCTCGAACAAATCGGAAACATTGTGCTTTCGGCTGGAGAAGAGGGTACTCCCATCTATGTGAACAACGTGGCCCAGGTCCGGTTGGCCCCCATGGTCCGTCAAGGAGCCGTCACTCGCGACGGTAAGGGTGAGGTCGTGACCGGTGTGGTGATGATGCTCATAGGTGAAAACTCCCGGGTGGTGGTGGATCGGGTCAAGGTCAAAATGGAGGAAATCAGGGCATCCCTTCCTCCAGGAGTCATCCTGGATACCTACTATGACCGGACTGACCTGGTGCGAGAAACCATCAATACGGTCATTACCAACCTCTCTGAAGGTGGTGCCTTGGTGATTCTGGTTCTTCTGCTGCTCCTGGGTAGTTTTCGGGGTGGCCTGATCGTTGCTTCCGCTATTCCTTTGTCCATGTTGTTCGCCTTTATCGGCATGCGCCAGTTCGGCCTTTCCGGAAACCTCATGAGTCTGGGCGCGATCGACTTCGGTCTGATCGTTGACGGGTCGGTGGTCATGATCGAAAACATCGTTCGCCACCTTTCCCATCGGTCCGAAGCCATTGGAGACAGGGTTCGAGTCATCCGGGAGGCAAGTAAGGAAGTCGCTCGGCCCATCGTTTTCGCGGTGGGGATCATCATCATCGTCTATCTGCCGATTCTGACCCTAAGGGGGGTGGAGGGGAAGATGTTTCGTCCCATGGCTCTGACCGTGGTCTTTGCCCTGATCGGATCTCTGATTCTCGCGCTCACACTGATGCCGATATTGGCCTCGCTGGTTTTCCGCGGAAAACTCTCGGCGAAAGAGACCTGGCTGATCCGCCTGGTCAAGCGAGTGTACGATCCCGTTCTTCAGCGGGCCATCCGCTTTCCCAAATTCACGGTGGCCATTGCCATTCTCATCTTTGCCTCGAGCATGGTCCTGGTTCCTTTCATGGGAGCCGAATTCATTCCCAGGTTGGACGAAGGTGACATTGCTCTTCAGGCCTGGCGTCTGCCCAGCGTATCGCTGGAGGAATCCATTGAATCGACCACCATGATTGAATCTGTTCTCAAACGATTTCCCGAAGTGATCACGGTGGTTTCCAGGACGGGACGGGCTGAAATTGCCACCGATCCCATGGGTGTGGAAACCAGCGATATCTATGTCATCCTCAAACCTCCTGAGGAGTGGGAGACAGCCAAAACCAAAGAAGAGCTGATCGCCAAGTTTGATGAAGCGCTGGAGAAGAATGTTCCCGGCAATATCTTTAGTTATTCCCAACCCATAGAACTGCGAGTCCAGGAACTGATTGCCGGTGTGCGCTCGGATGTGGCCATCCAAATCTACGGTGATGACTTGGAGGAATTAAGACACGTTGGGGATGATGTCGTCCGCGTGATTAGCGAAATTTCCGGTGCCGAGGATGTCAAAGCGGAACAGGTGGCAGGACTCCCTTATCTGCGAATCAAAATCGATCGGCAGGCCATGGCCCGTTACGGCATTAATGCCTCTCAGGTGCTTGACGTGGTGCGAGCAATCGGAGGACGTGTCGTGGGACAGATCCTGGAAGGGCAGAAGCGCTTTTTCTTTCAGGTGCGCTTCCGGGAAGAAGACCGATCCGATTTAGCCAGGATCTCCAATCTGAAAGTGGCGGATCCCAAGGGCCGCCTCATCCCCTTGAGTCAGCTGGCCACCTTGACCACCGAAGAGGGACCGGCCCAGATCAGCCGCCAGAACATCAACCGTCGTCTGTCTGTGGAAGCAAACGTCCGAGGTCGGGATCTGGCGAGCTTTGTGGCCGATGCCCAGCAAGCTGTGGAGTCCGGGATTGACCTTCCCGTCGGCTACTGGATCGAGTGGGGTGGTCAGTTCGAAAATCTGCAGCGGGCATCCCAACGCCTGGCCCTTGTGGTTCCGATGGCTCTGTTTTTGATCTTCGTCCTGCTTCACACCACCTTCAATTCGGCCAAGCTGGCGGCCCTTATTTATGTCAATGTGCCCATTGCGGCGACAGGAGGAATTTTCGCGCTCTGGCTGCGCGGCATGCCCTTTAGCATCTCCGCCGGAGTGGGATTTATCGCCCTCTTTGGGGTTGCGGTGCTCAACGGCGTCGTTTTGGTCTCTTACATTAATCAGCTGCGCTTGGAAGGTGCCTCAGCCCTGGAGGCCGCCTATCAGGGTGCCCTGATCCGCCTTCGGCCGGTCTTGATGACTGCCTTGGTAGCCAGCTTGGGATTTGTCCCCATGGCCTTGTCCACTTCTGCTGGCGCCGAGGTCCAGCGGCCACTTTCCACCGTAGTGATCGGGGGGTTGGTCACCTCGACGCTTTTGACCCTTTTGGTCCTGCCTGCTATCTACAGTTGGTTCCAAGAGAAGCCCCGTGATGTTGAGATCTAACTGGGACTTCTTATGAGATGAGCACCAGGTTGGCTCTTCTCCGTCGTTATCCCATGGGTCCTGGGTGCTGTTTAGTGTTCGGGATGAACCCTCTAACCCGAGAGTCGGCTCGATTGTCAGGACTGAGTGTCTAATAAGGCGAGCTAGACCCTGCGATCTACTGGGCGTATGATCCTGAAAACCAGATAATCAGTAGTTAGACCGTCGGGAGGATAGCCATGGCCGAAACTCAAGAAGTCAGGGAGCCGGGGGACAAGCGCCGTCGGTTGTCGCTGCTTCTCTGTTTGCCGCTTTGCTCGTTTTTGATCGCCGGATGCAGTGCAGTGGAAGAACAGTAAACCCTCAGTGACGGCCCACGTTACCTGAATGGAACGAGCCTTGTGCGTCCAATGGACTATCGCGAGTGGCCATTCATTGGTTCGGCTCTCGGTTTGGCGTATGAAGCCAAAACAGCTTCGCCGGATGCCCCGCCCACCTTCACGAACGTTTTCGTGAACCCCTCTTCGCACCGCGCCTTCATGGAGACGGGGGGGTGGCCTAGCGGCACCGTGTTCGTTCTAGAATTTAGGCGCTCTCAGACTGACGCAGCCCCCAATGAAGGGAGGGCGGTTTCAAGGCGAATTGTTTGGCCTGGAGGCCGAGGTAAAGGATTCCCGATTTTCGGACGGCTGGGCGTTCTTTAGCTTCGGAAGAGACACAGATCTAACGGAAGTTGCGGTCCCGCTGTCTGGTGATGCTGCTGCCCGGTGTGTACAGTGTCACACGGAAGAAACAGCCGTGGAACGCACGTTTGTACAGTTCTATCCCACGCTGCTGGAAGTCGCTCGCCAGAAGGGCACGCTGAAACCGGGGTTCTGAAAAGTGAGCCTGCGAATGGTTGCTATCTAACAGACCGATGCAGCCACAAAGGGGCGCTCGCTGCCCGCAGGTAAGGCCTGAATCGCAGCTCCTTCATCGAGTTGGCTATCCGCACGGCGGTAAAGCAACTCGCCGAGTAGTCTTATTCACTGCACCAGTTTCGCTACCC
>JAZFTY010000220.1:0-3098 GCA_036446935.1 Acidobacteriota bacterium
CCATTCAGATGTTTACTTACCTGGTACCGGCCCGCTACTTCATTACCCTTCTCAAAGGGATTTTTCTCAAGGGGGTCGGACTTGAAGTGCTGGGGATAGAAGTGGCCTTCCTCACTGTTTTTGCCGCCCTGGTTTTTTTGATCGCAACCCGAAGCATCAAACGCACTGTAGTTTAGAATGTGGAGAAGAACAGCCGCCATCATCAAGAAAGAATTCCTGCAGACCTTGAGAGAACCCAGGATGCGTGTGGTGCTGCTTGTTCCTCCCATCATCCAGCTCATCATCTTCGGCTATGCGGTGAACCTGGACGTGGAAAACAGTCCTATTGCCTGGATGGATCAGGATCGCACCCCGGAGAGTCGGGAGCTGCTGGCGGAGTTCGAGGGATCCTCCCAGTTTCGAGTGACCCACATCCCGGCAGGGGAGGAAGAGATTCAAGAACTGTTGGACCGCTCAGCGGTTCAAGCAGTCGTTCGAGTGTTTCCGGGCTTCGGTCGCGATATCCGGCGGGGCCAAAAAACACAGGTGCAAATTCTAGTTGATGGCACCAACTCCAACAGCGCGACCATCATCTCGAGCTCCGCGAGTCAAGTGGTGGCCCGCTATGCTGCCCGCATCCAGGGCAGGCAACCCAAAATCGTCGGCATGGCATCCCACCCAGGTCGGGTGAATCAAGGTCCTCTCTTATCGGCGGAAAGTCGTATCTGGTTTAATGTGAATCTAAAGAGTCAGAACTACTTCGTTCCCGGTGTGCTTGTGAATATTATCGCCCTGGTCACGATTATGCTCACGGCCATGGCTATCGTTCGGGAAAAAGAAATCGGTACTATGGAACAGCTGATGGTCACTCCGATTCGTCCCATGGAGTTGATGCTGGGAAAGACGATCCCTTTTGCAGCCGTTGGCCTGCTGGAAGTTTTGTTGGTGACGGGCGCGGCCCTGTTGATCTTTCGAGTACCTTTTAGAGGCAGCTTTCTGCTACTACTGGGGAGTGCAGCCGCTTTCTTGCTGACCACTTTGGGCTCCGGCCTGTTGATATCAACCGTTTCTGCAACTCAGCAGCAGGCCATGATGGCCTCGTTTTTCTTCTTCATGCCTGCCTTCATGCTCAGCGGCTTCGCCTTTCCCATCCGCAACATGCCGCTGGCCGTTCAGGCCCTTACCTACCTGAATCCGGTGCGCTACTTCATGGAGATTGTACGGGGCATCTTTCTCAAGGGAATCGGATTGACTGTCCTGTGGCCGCAAGTCATGGCTTTGCTCGTCATAGGCACGGCCTTGATCGGGTTGAGTATCCTCCGCTTTCACAAGCGCCTCGATTAGCGGCTAGTGTAGAATCGAGCCATCCATGACGATCCATCCACCCAGTTCACCCGATGCCGGACTCAGGAGTATGGGTGAAGAGAACCTGGCCAGACACATTCAACACCTGGCCTCCGATGCATTTGAGGGTCGATTCCCCGGTTCACCGGGTGAAACACAGACCACCGGCTATCTGGTCGAGCAATTTAAAAAACTAGGACTGACTCCCGGGAACCCTGACGGAAGCTACCTGCAGAAGGTTCCTCTTATGGGTATCACCCCTGCTTCCCCCCTGCATCTTTTCCTGGACGCAGGGGCACAAGAGCTATCGCTTTGCTCGGGCCAGGAGTTCGTGGCCTGGAGCAAGCGAGCGGTGGACAGCACATCCCTCCAGGAATCGGAGGTCGTTTTTGTCGGCTATGGCGTGGTGGCCCCCGAGTACAACTGGGATGACTACAAAAACGTGGATGTAAAAGACAAGACACTGATCGTTCTGGTCAACGACCCCCCGGTGCCGGACCCGGTCGACCCTTCCAAGCTGGATGAGAAGGCCTTCAACGGAAGGGCCATGACCTATTACGGTCGCTGGACCTACAAGCTGGAAGAAGCCGCCCGAAAAGGGGCCAGGGCCTGCTTCATTATCCACGAAACTGGGCCTGCCGGTTATCCCTGGAGCGTGGTCCAGGACAGTTTTAGTGGAGAACAATTCGATCTGGACACCCTAAGCGGGGAGCCGTCCTGTGCCCTGGAAGGCTGGTTGACCGAGGAGAGTGCCCAGGCGTTGCTTCAGCTGGCGGGCTATGAGCTGGAGGCATTGAAAAAAGATGCCTTGGGTCGAAATTTCAAACCGGTACCCCTGGGTGTGAAGGGTTCCCTGACCATCGCAAACACTTTCCGCAAGGTCGACTCCCATAACGTCGTCGCCAGACTGGAAGGAAGCGACCCGAATTTAAAGAAGCAATACATCGTCTATCTGGCCCATTGGGATCACCTGGGCAAGAAGACCACTTCCGAAGGGGAGCAGATTTACAACGGAGCCGTGGATAACGCCAGCGGCACGGCCGCCCTACTGGAGATGGCCAGGGGATTCGCTCAACTGAAAACGCCTCCCCGCCGTTCCCTGCTCTTTCTGGCCGTCACCGCCGAAGAACAAGGGCTTCTGGGTTCCCGATACTACAGCGAAGATCCACTCTATCCGCTCGTGCAGACGCTGGCCGCCATCAATATGGACGGGATGAATGTACTGGGACCTACCCAGGACGTCACCATCACCGGTTTGGGAAACACCACCCTGGAAGATCTGGTTGAGGTCGTGTGCGAGGAGCAGGGCCGATTGGTTCGACCCGACCCGGAACCGGAGAAAGGACTTTTTTATCGCTCCGATCACTTCAGTTTTGCCAAACAAGGCGTGCCCGCACTCTCGCTGAATCCCGGTGTGGATTATCTGGGCAAACCCGAAGGGTGGGGACTGAAAATTCGAGAGGAGTACACCCGTAAGCACTACCACAAACCATCCGATCAATACGATCCCTCCTGGGACCTGAGTGGACTGGTTCAAGACTTGCGGCTTCTCTTTCAGGTGGGCTATCGGGCAGCCAATGAGGACCGGTATCCAGTCTGGAAGCCGGGCTCGGAATTCAAAGCCCTCCGCCAGCGAATGCTCAAAGAGGCCGGTCTGGAAGAGTAGGCTTGCTTTCGCTATAATTCAGTTAGATTCTTAGGGCGGTGTACCCAAGCGGTCTAAGGGAGAGGTCTGCAAAACCTTTATTCGGCGGTTCGAATCCGCCCGCCGCCTC
>JAZFTY010000221.1:0-3520 GCA_036446935.1 Acidobacteriota bacterium
CCCCCTTTTCTGTTCTCTGCAAACTGAAGGGACTGATCTTGATGCGAAATGGGAGTCCAATCTGCCCGCCCTGCCGTTGCTGAGGCAGGAGATCCAGGTCAGCGCCAATCTCTCGGAATGTAAGATGGAGGTTATTGGGAACCCGGTCCATCGCGTCATCATCAAAAAGCGCAGCGATAACCTCCTGCTTGACCGTCGATCGTTCGGGGAGGGTCTCGAATCGAGCAGGGATGTAGGCGTTGGGGTAGGCGATGTCCACCCGAATGTTGCGTTCCTCCTTACCGAGATAAGGATCATCGGTGGAATAGCCAATCGCATAGAGGTTGCCAAACACGTCGTCATTGATTTGAGCCATGACCTGGTCAAAATTAAGGATGGTTTCGAACCCGCTGAAATGCCCTCCATTGGTCCTCAGCGACAAACTGGCAAAGGCCAGCTCCTGGGCTTCTCGATCGTTGCCTGCAGAGGCGGAAGCGCCCGCTTGGGAAAGGGGCGAAGAGGGGCCGATATAAAGTTGGCCTGCGGATGGAACCAGAACGGTGTAAATGACCACATTATTACTCTGGGCCAGAGAGACGCTTTGGGGGGCGATTCGATAGGCTTTGTCCATGCCGTCAGAGATGAGAATCACCACGTTTCGGGTTGCTCCAGGAGAATTCTTCATTCGCAAAATCAGCGCGTTCAGCGAATCGTAGAGGGCCGTTGGGCCCAGATGCTCATCAGCTTCTGCTAATGCCTTCTGAGCCAGGGCTCGCGTGGAAGTAAAATCTTGCAGCCGCATCAGCTTATCGGAAAAGCCGAAGATGCCAACTTCCGTAAAGTCATGCAGACTTTCCAGAAAAGTTCCCGCCGCCGTAAGTTCTTCCGCCCGGGTGGCGAGGGTGCTGCCACTCATGTCGATTAAAAAGGCGAGCCTGAGGGGTCCCATCTCCCCTTCTGTGTTGCGCGGCGGCTCAAAAAAGACAATTTCCTGAAGTGCCCCACCTTCGAAGACTCGAAAGTGGGCCTGAGTCAAATGGTTGAGGAGTCCCCCATCGGTCTCCTTCACCATGAATTTCAGAGTCGCTAAATTGACGTCTATGCGAATGCGGTCCCCTTCAATGGGACTGGATGATTGAGCGGCAGCGGTGATGCAGGAAAAGCTCAGGCCCCAGAACAAGAGGGCGCACCAAGCAGAAGGGACACTAAAAACCATCCTCAAGCCCCTCATGGGTTGTTGATCCTCACTAAATTCAAGAACTCCATCCGGGATCGTTGATCCTGACGAAATTTTCCCAGCAGGGTCGAGGTCGTGACTTTGACATTCTGCTTTTCAACGCCACGCATCATCATACAGAGATGCTGAGCTTCAATAATCACCCCAACTCCCTGGGGATTCGCATGTTCTTGGATGGTGTGGGCGATTTGTTGGGTGAGGCGTTCCTGGACTTGCAAGCGCCGTGCGAACAGTTCGACCAGGCGAATCACTTTACTCAAGCCAATCACCTTGCTGGTAGGCAGGTAGCCTACATGGCATTTTCCGAAGAAGGGCAGGAGGTGGTGCTCGCAGAGGCTGTAGACCTCGATGTTTCTGATGATCACCATCTCGTCATACTGGACATCAAAGAGGGCGTCTTTGAGGAGTTCCTCGACATTCTCGGAGTAACCCTTGGTCAGAAACTTTAACGTCTCAGCGACCCGAGCAGGTGTTTTCCTGAGTCCTTGGCGCTTCGGATCTTCACCAAGTTCCTCCAGCATATTCTCAATTAGCTTTTCCACGAAACTCCTTTGGGGGTTATCCCGGAGGCCAATCGAAGGATCGCCCGCCCATCAAATGAAGGTGAATGTGAAAGACCGTCTGCCCCGCCGTCACGCCGTTGTTTATGACCACCCTATAGCCGTCCCGGAGGTTTTGATCCTCGGCTACCTGGCGGGCCATCAAGAGGAGGTGGCCCAGCAGGCCCCCCTCTTGTTCAGAAGCTTCAGCAAGAGTAGGGATGTGTTTCTTGGGGATGATCAGGATATGGGTCGGTGCTTGCGAGTTGATATCCCGAAACGCCACCGCCTGATCGTCCTCACGAATGATGTCAGCCTGCAGTTCTCCTTGAGCAATTTTGCAAAAAATACAATCCGCCATAGGTGCTCCTTTGGGTGGTGACAGGTTAACGATATCAGATAATGATCAGGTTTTCATGGCTTCTCATCCAACGGGCGTCCAAAGATCGCACACCGGTCGATATGGGCAAGATCTTTTCGTGAACCTTCCAAAACCCAACCTTTTTCTTGCGCCAGTCGGCAAATCCCCTGCTTGGCGCCCTCACCCAATTCGACCACCAATTTCCCCTGATCCCGCAAAACTCTGCGGGCTTCGGAAAACAGTTGTTTGTAGATCGCTTGTCCCGATTCTGCGGCATAGACCGCCTCGCGTGGTTCATGTTTGTCTACGGAGGCGTCAACCCGGTTTCTTTCCTGGTGGCTCACATAAGGAGGGTTGGAGACGACCAGATGATAATAACCGGGTCGGTCTTTCACGGGATTCAGTGTCTGACCCTCTCGGAACTCAAGGCGGTCCAGGCAGCGGTGCTTTTTTGCATTCTGGTGGGCCACTTGCAAGGCAATGGGAGAGACATCTGTTGCTGTAACCACAACCCGAGGTTCTTCGCAGGCCAGGGTGATGCCGATGCAGCCAGATCCCGTGCCCACGTCGATTGCCCGCAGGTGTTCTTCGGGGCTTTCCCGCAGAAGACCCAAAGCAGCCTCCAAAACCAGCTCTGTTTCGGGTCGGGGAATGAAGACCCCAGGACGAACCGAAAATTCACGGCCATAGAATTCCTGCTTACCACGAAGATATTGCAGTGGAAAGTGCTCGCCCCGCTTGATCAACCACTGCTGAAGCAGATGCTTCTGCGCTGTAGAAAGTTGATGTTCCGGGTGCGTGTACAGGAACGTTCGATCGCGCTTCAGAACGGAGGCAACCAGAAGGTCGGCGTCTTGGCGAGGGGATCGGAGTCGGCGCTTGGCAAGATAATCGGCTGCAGACTGGAGCGCCTCTTGAACCGTCACGGCCTTAACCCGCATTTCTCACACCCCCTCTACTGCACCGGCGAAATGATCCGGCCTGACTGTGCGACCCGCACACCGTCGGCCTCCTCAACGTACCATACAGTAGGTTTGCGGGGGGCTGGGGCACCCGCCTGCGGGTCACGCGCCTTCTCAGGCCGGCCCTTCCGCCGTTTCGTGCCGAGCAGGTGTGAGAAATTCGGGCTAGTTCTTGAGTTGTCCCGATCAGGCGATTTTTTGATTTCCTAACAGCTCTGTCCGATCGGATGTGATTAAGGCCTCAACGATCGGATCCAGGTTGCCTTCCATGATGAGAGCGAGCTGATGCAAGCTCAGGCCGAGGCGATGGTCCGTGACCCGGTTCTGTGGGTAATTGTAGGTCCGAATTTTCTCACTGCGGTCTCCGCTTCCAACCATGGCTCTTCGCTTTTCGGCGATTTCGCCTTGTTGCTGCTGAAGCGCTTTTTCGTAGAGTCTGGAG
>JAZFTY010000222.1:0-2090 GCA_036446935.1 Acidobacteriota bacterium
CATTCTTCGAATCAGGAAAGCTGCAGAATAAACCTCACCTCCAAGGGCGTGATAGCCCCCCACGTGATAGTCGGTCACCTCTTTCCGGATCTGCTGAAATTTATCGGTGTCCAGGTTGGTGAAGTTTGTGCCGGCTGCACCAACGATCAGTTGACCCACCTTTTCTTCCAGGCTCATGCCTCTCAAGGTTTCCTCTACCCAGGTTTGGTCTTCTTCATCCAGGGAGGGTATGTCCTGTGAGCCTCTCGAGTCAGAAATCGTCATGAGGAATATCAACATCGGTATCACCGAGAAAACGACCGACTTCATGGGGCGGAGTATATCAGGGAACTATGCTAGCCGAGATAATGCATAGATTGTCTACTGCAGTGCCGCAATCATCCACGCTGACTGCGTTGTGCTTTCTCGGGCTCCTCGGCGTATTGCAAGAGTACGCCTGCGGGGCCCGACCCGCCAAGCGGGTGCCCCTCGCAACGCCTTGTCATCGCAGCGCCTGCGGCACTTCGTTACGAAAACCTATGCATAATCCCGGCTTGAGCGTCAAATTAGGGCCCCTGTGTTACTCCTCTCTGCTGCTCTTTTTCTTCTGAATTTCTTCCAGGCGGGCCTGGATCTCTTTTTCAAACCCTTGTTGGGTGGGGTGGTAGTATTGTTTTCCCAACAAGCTTTTCGGTAAACATTCCATCTGAGCCACCCCCTGTTCTTCGTCGTGGGCGTAGCGATAGCCGTGTCCGTAACCCAGCTCTTTCATGAGTGGCGTGGTCGCGTTACGCAGGTGAAGGGGGACGGGTTCTGCGAGAGTCTTTTCCACGTCTTCCTGAACCCGAGTATAGGCCTCATAGACGGAATTGGATTTGGGTGCTTGCGCAAGATAGATAGCCAACTGAGCCAAAGCGAGTTTTCCTTCGGGCAGACCGATAAAATGGACCGCCTGCATAGCATCCATGGCAAAGCCAAGAGCGGAAGGGTCAGCTGTCCCCACATCTTCCGAGGCAAAGCGAACCATGCGGCGGACGATATAAAGGGGGTCCTCACCGGCTTCAAGCATCCTCCCCAGCCAGTAGAGCGTGGCGTCAACGTCGCTGTTGCGCAGAGACTTGTGGAGAGCGGAAATCAGGTTGAAGTGCTCCTCTCCAGCCCTGTCGAAAAGAAGGGTCCGTTTCTGCAGTGCCTGTTCTACGATTTCCAGGTTGATCTCGAGTTTGTCCCGGCCAAGGCTTTGAGCTAAAGAAGCGGCGATTTCCAGCGAGTTGAGGGCAATTCGCGCATCACCATTAGCAAAAAGGGCCAGCTGATCAAGGGCTTCCTGTCTGATCTCGAGGTTCTGGTTGCCCAGCCCATGCTCACGGTCGCGCAGAGCTCCTCTTAAAAGTTCAACCACCTGTTCCTGGTTCAAAGGGCGCAGGACCAGAACCCGAGAGCGCGAGAGAAGTGGTGAAATTACTTCGAAGGAGGGGTTTTCTGTAGTGGCCCCAATCAGAACGATGGTCCCACTTTCCACATGGGGTAAAAAGGCGTCCTGCTGGGCTTTGTTGAAGCGGTGGATCTCATCCACGAAGAAAATGGTTTTTCTGTTGTGGATGCGACGCTCAGTCCGGGCTTCTTCAATGACCCGTCTCACGTCCTTGACTCCAGCCAGCACCGCGCTGATGGAGACAAAATAGGAGTCTGTTTCCCGGGCGATGATTCGGGCCAAGGTGGTCTTTCCCACCCCTGGAGGGCCCCAGAAAATCATGGAAGGAATTTCCTGTGAGTGAATGACTTCCCGCAACAGTTTCCCTTTTCCTAAAAGGTGCTCCTGACCCACCACGTCCTCGAGTCTTCGAGGTCGCATCCGCTCTGCCAGCGGAGCAGTGGAAGGGGAGGAGGCGTCCTGGTGAGCCTCCTGAGAAGGGAAAAGAGTTCTGTCCATGAGACCCTATTTTCTCCCGGCTCATGGTCCGTGTCACCTTTTTTTTACACTGAAAGGGGTAATTTACAGGAGCAACGTTAACATGGAACTCTAAAACCGAGGATAATCCTTCTTATGACTTGGTTGAAACACTTCCAGGAGGATACTTTAGGAATTGATTGAGGTCCGCGGTCTGGAA
>JAZFTY010000223.1:0-9716 GCA_036446935.1 Acidobacteriota bacterium
CGTGAGAAGTTCGGGGTGACCGGCGTCCCTGAAATGCTCTTTCTTGACGCTCGAGGCAACGAACTTACGGATGAACGCATCATCGGGTTCGTTGGTCCCGAGGACTTTCTCCGACGAATGGAGCGCGCCCTGAAACCGGGATCTCGACAAAGCTTACCTACTGGTTCCGACTGAAAGAGGGGACAGCCCACCGGTTCCTTGGCCGTCGAATTCCTGAACACGGTCTCAGCGGTTTTCCCGTATTCATTGTCCATCGATGCTGTACGCATACACGAAATAGTTGCCGTTTGGATCCACGGAGACAGGGGCGGCGTTCGGCTCACCATTGGTCGTGTACAATTCGCCGTTGGCAATCACAACACCCGTGTGAGAACTGCTTGCAAGCCGGGAACTCCATAGCGTCTTGCCGGTTTCGGCGTCCAACGCCTCCAGGCTTCCATCGATCAACGTCTGGTAGAAGACGCCATTGGCCACGCAAGCTGGAGATCTGTTCATGGCGTCGTTGTGGCGCCACCAGACGATTTCTCCCGTGAACGCATGCAGGGCCGCAGTGACAGATTCGGAGAGACCCACTGCACGACCTGCTTCGCTTCTCCCAGTCCATTCGTTGACGGCATTGGAGATGGCATAAACCTTGTTATAGGCCACTGCCGTACTGTTCCACACCAGCCCTCCCTGGATGCCCCGGTTGGTCAGCATCACTTTCCACAGCAGCTCCCCTGTGTAGCGGTCCCAGGTGTAAAACCCGCCTTTGCTGCCTGCGCCCACACAATTTCGGCTGGCCCCACGCTTGCCCGGGCTGGTTGCATCAAAGATCATGGGATGACAACTGAAGTCCAGGTCGAAAGGATCCGCCTTTCGTACCTGGTCATACCAGAGTAACTCTCCCGTTTCCAAGTCGTTGGCCAAGATGCTCTCGGTGAAAAGTAGTGGTCCGGGCGGGTTAAACGTACGAGGATTTCCGGTTACGTTGTAAACGATGTTTTGTTCCTCGTCCACTGCCGCACAGGTCCAGACTGAACCACCTCCGTTACTACGGTCGGGTGGGTTAACGTAGAACCGCCAACGGACCGCACCTGTTTCTGCATCCAGGCAAGCGATCTGTGCATTGTCAGCCGAAGTGCCAATAAACACTCTATTTCCCAGGATATTAGGCGTCGAAGAGATGCGAGCGGAGGGATCCGGGTCCACTTGCGTTTTCCAGATTTGTCTGCCAGTCGCGGCATCTACACAGTTCAGCTCTCCTGCTCCAGTGCCGAAGAAAATCTTGCCGTTGTCGTAGGTGGCCGAGGAGCGGATCTCACGCAGGCCGAAAGGGGGGGCCGGTTTTACACCCGCGTCATACTGCCATTTTCGTTCGCCCGTGCGGCTGTCCAGACCATAGTAATGGCCGTCCCAGGCCCCCACGAACAAAGTGTCTCCGATGACCAGGGGAGTCGACTGTATGGGCGCGCCAATCTGATGACGCCACTTCAGCTTGAGACGGTCGACAGTTCCACGCCCCAGTGTGTTTTCCTGCCCATTAAAACGTGTGTTGTGTAGGTCGAAGCCATAGCGCGACCAATCAGCAGATCCAGGCTGAGGGGATTGGGCCGCCAAAGCGACGCTTTCGGACCAGATCGATCTGGTGGCCCAAGCCGCACCGGCCATGCAGACTCGTTCCAGAAACTCTCTTCGACCCGAGCTGGAGGAACTTCTCCTGGGTCTACTGGGTTTGCTCATAAACGATTTTTCCGCCCAGCCCGGTCATCACCACGGGGATACCGTTGCGGATTTCCTCCACCGGGATGCTGAAAAAATCCTTCTCCAGCACAGCATAATCCGCATACTTGCCCGGCTCCAGTGTCCCTATCGTGTCTTCCGCCAGCATGTACTCAGAGGCCCAGGTGGTCGCCATTTTCAAAGCGGTGACCCGGTCAATGGCTTCCTCAGGAAGCAGTACGATGTCCTCCCCACCTTTGACGTTGCCGAATATGCCTGTCCTGGGAATGCGTCGAGTGATCAGTGAATAGATGGGGGTCCAAAAGTCCATGCCCCTGGCCTCGAAGGTTACCCGAACCCCCTGTTCGATCCACGTTTTGACCGGCATGGCAAATGCCCTGAGCTCTTCACCATAATCCAGGATGTTCTGGGGAACGTCCTCCAGGTAAGCCATATTGACATTGAGGATAATTCCGTACTTTTTTATCCCGGCCATCACGTCAGGAACGTTACCCATCAATTCGTTGTGTCCCAGGGTGGTTCTGAGACTTCGCATGTGCTCGAGCGAAAAGCCCCCTTCTTTCATTGCCTCGTCAAGCATTTGAATATAGAGGCGTGCACCGTGGCTGGATGTGCCGTGGACCTGGGCCGGACGCCATCCGCTTATAATCGCCGTTTTGATTGACTCCCACGGTTTAGAACCCGGACCGGGGCAGCGTTCGCGCGCCTTGATTTCCGGTGGAGCCGGAACATCCGGACCCATGCAGATCTCATTCACAGTGGAATCCCACACCTCGTTGGACATCCCGTTTAACCACAGCATCTTGTTGCCAGCGGCGTGAGTCGTCCAGGGTGCGCCCATAAACCGGTAGACTTCGCGGGTGGTCTTCAGACTCGAGAAGTTTCCTCTTTGCGATTCAATATAGTAAGCCAGCCGGTGGGGCATTTGGTCCTGTCGATTCAGAAGATGGTAAGCGGCAATAATCGTGGGGAACAAAAGGCGAGTGGCTACTGTGGTGATGCCCATTTTGGGCACTTCCAATCCCTGAAGGCGGAGCGCTTCAGCGAGATTTTCAAGCGGCTTATCTCTCCACCATAGTTCGAAGGTCAGGCCTTGAGCTTCCGGAACGGCGCCCTGTCCGTCCTGACCGGCCCCGATGCGGTTTTCCAGATCGGTATGTTCCTCCCAGTCCGGAAAGACTTTTTTTACTTCTTCAATCGCCACAGCATTAAATATGTTCTGAACTGAACCTGCCTTAACAATGACCGGATGGTTCGAGGTAGCACTGTCGATGTGTCTCTTGTTGATGACGCCATGATAGAGCCAGGTGTTGATGGTGCCGCGGCGATTGTCTGGACCTTCCCGAAGATCGACGGTGATCCACTGGCCATTGGGTATATTCTGAACCTGGACGGCATTGGCGATAGTGTCCCTGAGCTTTTTGGCCGTACCTTCGGCCGTTTTCTCCGCAACCACTGTGACCTTAACGCTGGGGTCGACCAGACCCTGACCGGGACCGTAGGTGCGGGCGGCACCCATAAACAGGTGGTAGTGGGTGGCGATCAGGCCCGGGATGACAGTCTTGCCCTCCAGATCCACGATGCGGGTCCTGGGCCCGGACAATTGCCTGATCTCAGCATCCGTTCCCAGCGCCATGATCTTTTCCCCTTTGATGGCCATGGCTTCGAAGATCTGGCCGGGCGTGTCGGGAACACTGGTGCGGTCATCCATGCTCACGACTTTTCCGTTGACGAGTATGGAATCGGCGAATCCCATCTCGTCGACCAGGGGAGGACGGGCTTGCGATAGTCCCAAGCCGGACATCAACAATAGAAGGAGTAAGGTGGATAAAGAATTTCTCTTCATAACGTGGGCCTCCCCAAAAGCTTTACGGATATTGGATAAAAGAGCAGGGGAAGATTATTCCCAGAGTGGGGTGGTGTCAAGGGAGATTTAGATGGATAAGAAAGCAGGGGGAATGGGCAATTTTCCGTTGTGTTTTTCTACCTAAAGGTTTACTATTCCTGTAATTAAGATGCAGATGCGCAACTGCTTCCAAGGCACGTTGAGGAAGCGGATCAAGCGCGACAATCCGGGCTAGAGGGAGGCTTCAAACTCGAATGGGGTTCAGGACTGTTCTCATATTGACACTTTGTCTTCCGCTGTCAGCGGTCCCCGCTTTGGGAGAAGAGCAATACGAATTTCGCGGCAAGGTGGTTCAGACCAACGGCAAGCGTTTTAAGGACGTGCTCCCGGTGGTCTTTCTTCAGGGAACCGCGGAGCCCTACACCACACAGACCCGTGCTGACACCGGTGGAAAGTTCAAGTTCAAAAAGCTTCTTCCTGGACTTTACACTCTGATCATTGCGGTTCCGATGTGGGGAGACTTGCAGCGCACCATCGTCATAGGCCCCAGCGAGAGCAATTCCAAGGGAAGGATCGAAAGGACTTTCCGGGTGGATCGCAAATACTCGAGGCCCAATGTGAATACGGTGTCTGTCCAACAGCTGTCCGTTTCCAGAAGCGCCCGGCGGGAATACACCACCGCCCGAAAGCGGTTAGAGAAGCGGGACGTGTCCGGTGCCGTTCAGCATCTCAAAAAGGCGGTCGAACTCTCTCCCCACTTCACAGCCGCCTGGAACCAACTGGGTACCATCGCCTACTTCTCCAAGGAGCTTGAAAAGGCGGAAGAATATTTTCGTGAGGCCCTCAGACAAGAAGCCGACTCCTATCCTCCCCTGGTCAATCTGGGTGGCGCCCTTCTGGCTCAGGATAAGGTTGAGGAGTCTCACGCGATGAATCTACGAGCTGTGGAAATGAGACCGGACGATGCCCTGGCCCATTCTCAATTGGGCCGAAGTTATTTTTCCCTGAGTGAACTCGACCGTGCCCAGAGGCACCTGAAGCAAGCCAAGGCGCTGGATCCCAAACACTTCTCTTTTCCTCAGCTGGTGCTGGCGCAGATCTACGAGCTCCAAAGCGATTCCGTCTCCCTGATGCGGGAGCTGGAGGAATTCCTGATATTTCATCCCGATTCCCAAAGAGCTCCCGAAATGACCCTGTGGTTGGACCGAACCCGCAGCAGCACTGACGGCGCCCTCCTCGAAGCGGCAAGAAAATGAGGATGTTTTGAGGCGGTCGATGGTGGCTGCAACGGCATCGGTCCTATTTTTTGCCTTGTTGACGGTAGGTGTGGCCGCCTGGCCTCCCAGCCCCCAAATTCAAGATTTTGATGCGGATATTGTGGTTGTGGGAGCGGGAATCTCGGGACTTGCTGCCGCTCTGGAGGCCGGGCGACAAGGAGCGAGGGTTCAGGTCATCGACATGTGGTCGATCTTCGGTGGACATGCGGTGCTGGCAGGCGGTGTGCTCAACATCGTAGGCACGCCAGTGCAGGAAGCTCTGGGCATTGAGGACTCGCCCGAGCTGGCCTATTCCGATTTCATGAGTTGGGGGGAGGACCCCGATCCGGAGTGGGTAAGACTCTACGTCAACCAATCCCGGGAGCTGATCTACGACTGGCTCATCGATATGGGAGTGGAATTCGGCGATGTGATTCGGCGTACGGGAAACAGTGTGCCGCGAATCCATCGAACCCAGGGAGGAAGGGATTTAGTGGAGACCCTCTATCGGGAATGTCTCCAGTACCCGAATATCACCTTTACCTGGAATCACAAGGTGACCAGCCTGGTGAAGGAAAACAATCAGGTGGTTGGCGTGTGGGCGGAGAATTTACGCTCCGGCCAACGTCTGCGTTTTCCGGCTTCGGCCGTTGTTCTGGCTACAGGCGGTTTCCAAAGCAATCTGCAAATGGTGCAGGAATTCTGGCCCGACCACCTGCGCTTCCCCGATCGTCTTTTGCTGAGTTCGGGGATTAATGCTCTAGGTTTGGGACACGCGCTGGCCCAGGAAGTGGGTGCAGTGCTGAGTTACATGGATCATCAGTGGAACTATTCCACTGCAATACCCGACCCACGTTACCCGGGTACCGATCGAGGCCTGTTTGCCCGGTCCCCGCTTGCCCTATGGGTCAATGTCGAGGGCAAACGATTCGTCAACGAATCCGAGAGCTACAAGGTCACCTTTCCAGCCGTGGTGAATCAAGAGACTTCCAGTTTCTGGGCGGTGTTCGACCAAGAGGGAAGAGATCAGTTCCAAATGAGGGGAACGACGGGCTGGGACGACCCCGCCCAGGTGGTCTTCGAGAAATTTCCTGAACTGGTGAAGACGGCGCCCTCGGTTGAGGAACTGGCCGTCACCCTTGGGGTGCTACCCAGCGTGCTCAAAACAACGGTGGATCGCTACAATTCCATGGTGGAAAAAGGCAAGGATGAAGACTTTGGACGATTCGATTCCGCTCGTTTACCTTCTGAAGAGATCCTGCTCAATCCCCATGATCCTCAGAAAATTGAGCGGCCTCCCTTTTATGGTCTTCGGACCTTTCCGGTGACGCGAAAGAGTATGGGAGGAGTGATGATTGATGTCTCCGGCCGGGTCCTGGACAGAAACGGAAATCCCATCAAGAGTTTGTACGCGGTGGGTGAATTGACCGGCTTCGGACGGGTCAACGGCAAAGCCGGTCTGGAGGGCACCTTTCTTGGGCCTTCCATCGTGACCGGTCGGGTCGGGGCTCGGACCGCAGTGGCTGAACTGGAGCAAAAGCCGACTAAAGGATCCAGAAAGACTGGCCATTCCAGCCGGCCCTTTCCCGAAGGGGAGCCATCCTTCGACCATCAGGCCTGTTTAAGCTGCCACGACCTCCCTCAACTGGTGGCCACAAAACGTCCCGGCTACGATCATTTTGAACGTGCCCACGGTCTTGTCCTGGAACGGCAGGACCGCTGCCTCAACTGCCATACCGAGTTCGTCCCCGTGGATATGGATTCCCACCGCTTTGACCGGGCCGCACAGGTGGCCAATTGCCAGCTGTGTCACTAAGAGCTGCGCTTCGCGCGGGTTACAGGTTCCAGGTCCTACGATTCTGACTTGTGACCGCGGTCTGCGGTCCGTTGGCTAAGGATCCCCTGTCGATTGCAGGGTTTGGTTGTGGCTATGCGGTTTGATCTTGTCCGAAAAAAATGATATTCTTCGGACAAGATGGTAGGTAAAAAATCCTGGCAAGCTATTGAGCAAAAAGCCTATGGAAGGATTCGTGGCAACGGACGTGGTTGGGCATTTTCTCAACGAGACTTTGCGCCTCTTGGGAGTCGGGACGGGGTCGATAAGGCCCTCCAACGTCTACACCGCAGAGGTACGATCCGCAGGGTGATCCGCGGTATCTACGACTACCCTCAATTCAGCGATCTGCTCAACCAACAGCTCAGCCCGGATCTCGACCAGATAGCCCAAGCGCTGGCGCGCAAGTTCGGTTGGCGTATCCAGCCGAGCGGAGCGTCCGCCCAGAATCTCATCGGCTTATCGACTCAGGTGCCCGGCCGGATTGTCTATTTGTCAGATGGCCCCGACCGAAGGTATGAGGTTGGCCGGACCACACTCGTTTTTGAGCACACAGCCCTCAAGGAAGCTGGCTTCAAGTATCGCGAGAGCATGCTCCTAGTGCAGGCGCTCAAGGCTCTCGGACGGGACCGGATCACGCCGGCAGTGATCGAGAAGATCCGCACGTGGCTCGACCCCGGCCTGCGCGAGAAGGTTCTTGTCGACACGAAGACCGCCACCGGTTGGGTCTATAAGGCCATCCAGCAGATTTGCCGGGAGAAGGCGGATGAATAAGGTTTCCAACCTTCCTGACCAGCAACGCCGTGAGCTATTTCGTGAGTCGGCGGCGCTTCGCGGGATGAACCCCGCCGTCGTCGAGAAGGACTTTTGGGTCTGCTGGGTTCTCAAGCAGCTGTTCTCCGACCCCGAGCTAAGGAAGCACCTGGTTTTCAAGGGAGGCACGACCCTGTCAAAGGTGTTCGGTCTCACTGAGCGGTTTTCTGAGGACATCGATCTCGTACTCGACTGGCAACTGCTCGGGCTTGGTGAAGGCGAAGAAGATCCTTATAAGGAGCGATCGAGAACTCAGCGTGACCGTTTCAATGCTTGGGTCAACGAGCAAGCCGCCCAATACATCGCGCGACGGCTCATGGAAGATCTGAGTGACCTCTTTGCCGTATGTCCTGAAGTGGTTGCTTCCGTTGACTCAGATGATGCGCAAACGGTTCGTGTCGCCTACCCCGCGGCTTTTTCCGAACAGTACCTGAAGCCTGAAGTGTTCCTCGAGATTGGCCCGTTAGCTTCGTTCGTGCCTTCTGGCTACCACGAGATCCGCCCCTATGCAGCGGAGGCATTTCCTGACGTCTTCGCAGATGCGGCGTGCCCGGTGTTCGCAATCGACGCCGAGCGCACCTTCTGGGAGAAAGTGACGATTCTCCACCAGCAGGCTCACCGGATCAATGCCATGCCGGAACGCTACTCCCGCCACTACTATGATCTTCACAGGATGGCCGGAAGTCACGTCCGCAAGAGAGCGCTCGACGATCTCGGACTGCTAGAGAAGGTCGTGGACTTCAAGCAGCGCTTCTACCCTTGTGCATGGGCGAGATACGCGGATGCGAAGCCAGGTTCCTTGAAGCTCATACCGAGCGAATCGCATCGGTCTGAGCTCAAAAAGGACTACCGAGCTATGGAGATCATGATCTTTGGAGAAATTCCGGTCTTCGAAGCGATTCTCAATGTTCTACAAGAGCTAGAAGACGAGATCAATGGTATGTAGCAGGTCAGTAAACTGCCCGACTGAGTACTCGCTTTCCACTGCTAATCCACTACGATGCTGCAGCGCAATAAGCACTTGTTTTTGACATCCCTCCGGGGTAGCATTGGGGGATAACACCACCAACAAAGGGGGCCCGAGGAAGATGAAGAAAGCCATCTATCAGACACTCGACAATTACCTATCCAAGAAGACTTCCAGGCGAGATTTCATCCAGGCGGTGACTGCCCTGGGATTTACCAGCATGGCCGCCGAGTCGCTGCTGGCTTCTGCCCAGCTGGATTTGGGATCCGCCGATGAATCGGGCCCGTCTCAACCGCGCATGGTTGAGGGTTCGGCTGGCTCCTTGATCGTGGAGCAGTTGAAGGCGGCCGGCGTGAAGTACATCTTCCACACCAACACCAGCGGTTTGGAGAGCATGACCGATGCCGTGGATACGAACGAGATGCAGGTGATCATGGTCACTCATGAAGGACAGGCGGTATCCGCAACAGAAGGGTATGCTCTGGCCAGTGGTCAGCTGGGATTCTTTATGGGAAGTAAGGTCGGAGTCGGGAATTCGATCAGCAATCTGTACAACGCCTGGAAGGACCGGACACCGATGATCGTCAGCTTTGGGCGGTCGACTCTAAAGGGCCAGGGGGGACAGGACGGCTTCGAGGAATGGGATGATCATCTCAAGCCCACCGAACCCTTCGCTGCCTGGAGTTGGAGTTGTGTGGATGCCGAGACTATGCCCAAGACGCTTCGTCGGGCCATGAAGTTTGCTTTCACTCCTCCCGGTGCACCTGTGACCTTGGATTTTCCGCCCGATCTTCTTAGGACAAAGGTACGCGCACCCATTTACCAAATCGACCCAACCCGTATCCGTCCCGTCTTCCGGGCCGGCCAGGATCGAATCGAAAAAGCCGCGGAACTACTGGCCGAAGCTAAAAGCCCCGTCTTTATTGTGGGTCCGGAAATCACTCGGGGAGAAGCCAATGGAGCGATGGTGGCACTGGCTGAAAAGTTGGGGGTACCGGTCTGTCAGGGAGAGGGACTCTACTCGGACTTCCCGACCCATCATCCGCTCTTCATGGAGCGCTATTCCCCGCGTATGAGGTTCCCTAAGAACGTCGACTTGGTCATCAACCTGGGGGCCAAGGATGTGGCAAGAGCCCCTCAGGGAGGTCGTCTGATACACGCCAGTAATGATGCCGATATCATCGGTAGGCGAAATCCTAGTGGCTTCCCCATTCATGCTCATGTCTCGACGGTCATCGCGGATCTTTCCGATGCCCTTGACGGTATCCTGACAAAGGA
>JAZFTY010000224.1:0-3746 GCA_036446935.1 Acidobacteriota bacterium
GCCAGAATTTAATCCGGGTTAGGTCTGCTCAAAATTTCATAGAGCTCGGGATAGCGGTTCCTGATGAGATCGGTGTGGACCGCTATGGTCTTCTGGCTGGGAGCATTCATATCGATGTCACTGAGAATATGAAATTCAACCCCTGGGGGCGCCTCTTCAACGCCGGGATAGCGCACCTTCCAGTGAGGTTGGCTGGGGAAAGGGTGAACGGTGGTAATCATGCTGCCTCTTTTTGCCGCTGAATCAGGCCGGTTGGCCGAGACGATGTGGATATGATTTTCCGCCGAACGGATCCTCACCGTGAGCGAGGGGTCATCATCCAGCTCCCAGGTACAAGGATGCAAAATCAGGCTAGCTCCCATACAGGTTAGGACCCGGGCAACTTCGGGGAACAAGACCTCGTAGCCGGCCATGATCCCCACCGTTCCATAGGGAGTGGAGAAGACCGGCAGGGCATCGCCCGCCTCGGCCCACTCTTTTTCTGATCCCCACAGGTGGGTCTTCCGGTATTTCCCGCAAACCTCTCCGTTCTCATCGACCAGGAACGTCGAGTTATAAAATTTTCCTCCTTCCTCCTCCACCAAATTCAAGGTGACATAGGCGGAATTCGCCTTGGCCAGCTTTTTGAACTGATCCAGGGCATCTTGAGACTCCTTCACCGCGGCCTCCAACCTCTCACCGAGAGAGGCCACGTCAAACAGGAACAACTCCGGAAGCACCAGGAATTTGGCCCCCTTGGATGCGGCATCCTCGGCAATCTCCAGGGCCCGATCCAGGGCGTGAGCAGGATCGGGCTTCCAATCCACCTGGACAGCAGCCACCTTGACCATCCCGAACTCTCCTCGGGCGTTGTTGGCATCCTGAAGCAGGGGTAATTGGTCTGTTTCCTCGGACAGGAGGCGATAGAGATCCGGCCTTCGATCGACAAACAGGTCGTTCTGTTCCCCACAGCTCTTATCGTCGGCCTCCTCCGGAGTAATGGTCCCGTAGACGATGTCTTCGTGGACCTCACTCGCCTTGGCGATCACTTCTCCCCTGGGGCTCAAGATCAGGCCGCCCCCTACCCGGGGTCTCAACTCTCCCGGCTGCCCCACCTGGTTAGCCGAGATGACAAAGGTCCGATTTTCACTCGATCGGGCAGGGACATGGAGCCACGATTCATCGGGCCCTTTTGAGGCCAGCATGTTCACCAGAACCTGGGCTCGGTTCAAGGCCAGACAGCGGGTGGTTTCAGGGATCAACCCATCGGCGCACACGTACATTCCGATTCGGCCCAGTTCCGTCTCAAAAACAGGAAACCCCGCCCGATCGGGGACAAAATAGTCGTACTCATCGGCCCACAGAAGGTGTTTCCTGTACTTACCCAGGATCTCGCCGTCCGATGAAATGAGGATGGTGGTGTGGTAGACGCGGGGAGACTCGGACTTTTCGTTCAGGTTGAGGGCCACATGAACACCGTGAGCAGCGGCTTTCTGGCAGATTTCTTCGGTAAATCGCCCGGGAATGGTCAATGCCCGATCAAAGGCCTCCTGCCTGTTCTCGTAAGGCCCACTGGTATTGACGGATTCGGGGAAGACGATCAACCTGGCGCCGTTGCCGGCCGCCTCATCCAGCTTCACCAGACATCTCTCGAGGTTCTCCTGCTCGTTTTTGCCCACCCACATCTGGATGCTTGCAGCAAGATAGCTTTTCATAGGCAATCGCCTTAAACGGATGTTCCATATCTTAAGCTTAGTAACTTGAATGTAAAGTCTGAGGCAGGTTCTGGCCTTGGGAAACACCAACTCACATTGCCTTTGCTTGCTGATGGGCATATCATTTGCCCTCAAACATAAGGAGATCCGATCATGAACCGTGCCTTGAGTTCCCTCACCTTCATCACCCTGCTCTTAATCACCTGGCCGGCCTGGGTGAATGCTCAGGAGATCCGCATTGACAACGACGACCTGGGCGGCGTGGTCACCAGCAGCAATGGACCGGAAGCCGGCGTCTGGGTGATCGCAGAAACGACCGACTTACCCACCAAGTTCGTCAAAATCGTGGTCACGGATGATCAAGGGCGCTATCTGATCCCCGACCTCCCCAGTGCATCCTATCGCGTCTGGGTACGCGGCTACGGACTGGTCGATTCTCCTCAGGTTCGAACCGAACCGGGCAAGATCCTGAACCTGAAGGCGGTACTAGCGCCCAGTGCAGCGGCAGCGGCGGAGTACTATCCGCCTCTTTATTGGCTAGCCATGCTTGCTGTTCCGGAGGAGAGCGAATTCCCGGGCACCGGACCCGATGGCAACGGAGTGAGCGAGAACTTCAAGCACCGGGGCCAGTGGCTCAGAGAAGTCAAGAGCGACGGCTGCAACATGTGTCACCAACTGGGCAACAAAGCGACCCGCGAGATTCCCGAAGGGTTGGGCGATTTCGACTCCTCGGTAGACGCATGGGGGCGGCGAATCGAATCGGGACAAGCGATGATGTATATGGTCAGGAACATCAACCGTATGGGCCGGGCGCGTTCACTTGAACTCTTTGCTGATTGGACCGATCGGATCGCCGCGGGTGAGTTGCCCGCCGCCAAGCCGACGCGGCCACAGGGCCTGGAACGCAATGTGGTGGTCACCCAGTGGGACTGGTCCGACCCCAAGTACTACCTCCACGACCAGATTGCCACCGACAAGCGAAACCCCACCGTCAACGCCAACGGCCCCATCTACGGTTCTCCCGAAGACAGTACCGATTTCGTGCCCATACTGGATCCGGTCAATCATCGGGCTACCGAAGTGAAAGTGCCTGTCCGCGATCCGGAGACCCCCTCCTCGAAGTCTTTCGGAATGGCGCCATCGCCTTACTGGGGAGAGGAACGCATCTGGGATTCTCAAGCCAGCGTGCACAACCCGATGCTGGATGAAAAGGGACAAGTCTGGTTCACCTCCAGAATCCGGCCGCGGACCACCCAGCCCTTTTGTCAGGAAGGGTCGGACCATCCCTCGGCCAAGCTCTTCCCAATCAAAAGCTCCGGCCGCCAGCTTTCCATGTACGATCCCGAAACGAAGGAGTTCACGCTCGTCGACACCTGCTTCTCTACCCACCATCTACAGTTTGCCGAGGATGCCAACAACACGCTGTGGCTGAGTGGTGGCGTGGCTGGCAGCGACGTGGTGGGCTGGCTGAACAAGAAAATGTTCGAGGAGACGGGCGACGAGCAGAAGTCACAGGGTTGGACGGCGCTCATCCTGGACACCAACGGCAACGGCAAACGGGACGACTATGTGGAGCCCGACCAGTCCATCGATCCCGCGAAGGACAAACGAATCCGAGCGACCTATTACGGTATCGCCGTGAGTCCGGTTGACGGTTCTGTGTGGGGATCCGTCATGGGCTTTCCCGGCTCCGTGGTTCGGCTGACTCCCGGAGACAATCCTCCCGCCACGTCTTTGGCAGAAATCTTCGAACCACCCTGGGATCACCCCGATGCCCCCGTTCACGGCTACTCGCCTCATGGGATCGACGTGGACCGCAGCGGGGTGGTCTGGGTGCCGCTGGCCAGTGGACATCTAGGCAGCTTCGATCGGCGCAAATGCCAAGGGCCGCTTAACGGGCCCAAGGCGACAGGGCAGCACTGTCAGGAAGGATGGACGCTCTATCCCTTTCCGGGACCGCAACTCAAGGACGTCACCGACTCGGGCAGCGCCGAATCCGCTTATTACACCTGGGTGGATCAGTTCGACACCTTCGGACTGGGCAAAGACGTG
>JAZFTY010000225.1:0-4854 GCA_036446935.1 Acidobacteriota bacterium
TGTATAACTAGTATTAATACAACACTTTTAATATCGATTGAGCTGACAAGTAAAAAAGGGAGGCAAAACGTCCGAGGAAATAGTTATGCCTACCAACGTACAGAAACAAATAAAGAGCTTGAGTGTGCCGCCCGGCGAAAAAGATCGAGGCACGCGCCGCTGAACTGATTGCCGAGGAAATGTCCCTGGACGAACTGGGGCGGGCATTGACCCTCACACAGGTACGCATAGCCGGAACCCTTGGCATCAGACAAGACAGTGTTTCGTGTCTCGAAAAGCGCAGTGACTTGCTGCTTTCCACACTGCGGAGCTATGTCGAAGCTATGGGCGGTCACTTGTCATTGATCGCCGAATTCCCTAACCGTGAGCCGGTCATTCTCTCTGGGCTGACGACGATGGAAACAGAACCAGTACCTCCACCCCGTAGCCGCAAGCGGATGTGGGAACAGACCGCATGAGTCAGATTATCCACCCAGACGAAATAGAACACTGGCGGCGCGAGAAGTGGATCGAGCGCACGCCACGCGAATTATCACGCTCTTATTCTGGGTTAAACGTCGAGTACCCCGGCACACCTGAACCCAATCCAGCGACGTTGACATTGGCTCCAATCTCTGCTTCGAGAAGAGACTGATTCGCTCCGATTCTGGATCTCCCCATCGGGTCTGAAACACCCTTAAGTTAGGTGCCCAAACGGTAAATGGTGAGAGGGGAACTGCGGTGGGGGAGGGCTGCGCACGGGATCCGGGAGTGACGAAGTGAGTGGCTACAAAATTCCCCCCACTACAAAGTCCTCGAGAAAATCGGCCAAGACGGCTGGGCGAAACTTCCTACAGGAACGTCTTCTTGGTTACTTCCGTTTCAGTGGGGCGTCAGAATTATGCCACGACACCAACACCCACCGTCCTCCCGAATTCGTATACACGTAAGTCAGACGACTGTAAGTAAGGTCTATTTCTTTATCCCGCTTGTCCTTGGGCGTCAGCGCCACTCTGTTCAAGACGATGCCGGTGTCACCCACCACAAGATATTCACTCTCATAGTCTGTTTTGGCAAATCTGGCGAGGTCAGCCGATATGGCTGGACCAAGTTCTTTTACTCCGCTCCGTCTTGTTAACTGGACCGGAAACTGGGAAAGTCGGAAGAAACCCAGCGCCTGTGGATGAATGCTTGTCTCCATACGCGCCAAGTCTCCTGAATCAAATGCCTCAATTAAAATCGCATGAGCAATTCTCAAGCTAGCGACGTCCGACGCTACCAAGCTCGAGTGAGCAAGGCAGATGGCTAAACACAACAAAGTCATAGGAAGTTTCATAGTGTCCTCCTTGATATGTTCCGACGACCAACTACCAATGGGCTATACCCCACCGGAAGAGGCACATCATTCCAGTGAATGGTCTTCCATTTTTACCGAATCAATCGGGTGTAGAGACAATCACGAAGGGCATTGTAGTCATATTTACATTTTTTCGCGTGTCTTGGCTACACCTATGGGTATCAGGGAACAGGAATGATTATACCGCAGGACAAAGGTCTGCTTCTAAGAAATAGCGCCGAAAGTCCAGCAGTTGAGAATTAGTGGATTGATCCAGAGTGTCGATACGCGCGCATAGATGGCGACTCTGACCTGCCCCCACGAGTGGTACACCCTCTAAGTTAGAGCCGGAGTGATGACCTGCCTATACCGGAGAAGTCCTGAGATCTTCTCTGGTCAGGACGGCCTCCGGCGCCGGAGGCCGATAATCCAGGGAACTATGCGGTCGTTCCTGGTTGTATTCCCTGCGCCAGCGTTCCGTCAACACCTTGGCCTCCCATAACGTGTCGAAGATCTCCCCATTGAGTAGCTCGTCTCGGAGTTTCCCGTTGAAACTTTCGATATAGCCGTTCTCCCAGGGACTGCCCGGCTCAATGTACAGTGTCTTGACTCCTACTGCTCGGAGCCAATCTCGGACTGCCCGCGCGGTGAACTCCGCGCCATTGTCCGAGCGAATGTACTCAGGCACTCCCCGATCCACGAATAACTCCGCCAATCGGTCCAAAACGTCTTGGTGATTCATCTGCCTATCGGCATCAATGGCCAAACACTCCCGGGTGTACTCATCCAGGATCGTCAACAACCGAAAGGCTCGTCCATCATGGGTTCGCTCATGCATGAAGTCACAGCTCCAAACGTGATCCTTTTGTGGGCCGTCGTAACCGGACACAGGAGCGTCATGGTGCCACAACCGCCTCCGTTTGGGCTGTTTAGAAGGCACCTTCTGTGGAAGGAATCCCACAGCACTGGGCTGCTTTACCAGATGAAACTCCACCAGCCTCTGCACATCACCGTTATCAGCAAGTTGGGCCAGGAAGCGGGTGTGTGACTCGCTGGTGGTACGATCAGGAGGGACAGCTCAATGCCTATATCCCACCGAACCGAAGGCTCCGGCTGATTTGCTGTAGAGAGGGCTCCTTTTGAACACGACCCTGAAGCCACCCTGACGATTGAGCCAGTTGCGAAGAGCTCTTGAATCCCCTTGCGTACGAAGTCCTCATCGCCCACCAGGACCAACCGTCCAAGGACATCGGCGACAATGCAGAGTGCGTCGCCCTGGTGATCCAAAAGTCCCAGGAATGGCAACAGGACCTGCGACTGGCGCGGGGGGAAGGTTTCTTGAAGGGGTGAGGCGTTATTCTGAACTATGGAGCAAGAAGACTGGTCGCTCTGCTACCCAAAAGAGCCTGATCGAGCATCATAGAAAGAACCCCCGCCACTACAGGGTTTCAACAACTTAGAGTGGCGAGACGCGGCGAGACGCGGCAGATAACAGCACTTTCTGCACCCTATACGCACCCGGTATCGGGCCGGGTGGATGGATCTATTCCGTTAGCAAATCGCACAGGATGTATTTATAATCGGGCCCGAAAGGATGGTCAATGGGAAGTGGTAGCAGAGAATAGTACCCCAGATCGGCGTCGGTTAAGACGGTGGTCCGTTTCCATTCCTTGTTCGGTCTCCTGGGAAGAGAAGGCTATGATCGCAACAATCGCTAATATCTCGTTTGATGGGGCACTTATCAGAGCTGAAAGTACCCCCTTAGAGGGTTCAGATGTGGCGGTGAGATTCAGTTTTGGAGACCAGGGAATTCATTTACAGGGAACCGTCACATCGGAGGTTATACACGCGGAGAAGGAAGGGGAGAAACCGACTTTTGGCGTGAAGTTTGACAGGTCTATGGAGAAATTCTGGACACAGTTAACTCCAGTTATTCAGGCACTGCTGAAGGAACCCGACGAAAACGAAGTGGCCGGCTAGTTACGATGGGGAGGGTCAAGGCTCCAAGTTCATCCGCCGCCGCAGGTCTTGGAAGCGAGGGTCGTCGCGGAGGGGGTACCACTCTTGACCGACTACAATATTATAAAAGCCTCCAGCATGCTCCTCATAGGCTTCCTCCAACCACTTAAACGCTTGATCATTCACCCAAGAGGCCGGAAAACAATTCCCGAAAACACAGCTAAACAGCCTTTTCCGGTGGCGGAGCTTCGTGGTCCTCGCCCGTTTCAGACATGCGGCGGAACTCCTTTTCATATCCGGGAGGAGAGAAACACCAGGTCAGCCTCAGAGGCTCATCGCCGGTGTTCACAATCCCGTGCCAGACTCCGATAGGGAAGTAAGCCGTTGAACCCGGCGTGATTTCGAACTCCTCGCCTTCGACAACACATTTGCCTTGACCACGCCAGAAGAAGAGGATTTCCTCTTCCTTGTCATGAACATGGTAGGGAATCGCGCTTCCCACATCCACATCCTGCATGCCGAACGAAAGCCCCTTGGATCCGACGCCATCCGGGCTGACGACGATCCCCCAGCCGCGTGGAGCCTGTCCTGTCATGCGCAGAGGCTCCGCTTCGCCAGGGCGGAAAAACAACTTTTTCTTCATGGCAGCTTCCTCCCTTGCTCCCCTCACTCTTCCCTGCAATCTCTCGCACATTGTAAATCAAAACCTCTTCCTTTACCCACTTCGATGAGGAGTAACCCTCCGTTGGGGACAGTAACCTCTTTTCTTGCCTCATATTAACTTCGGATATGGGTTCCCCTGGCCTCCCGCCTGAAGCAAACTAAGCACTGGGAGATCTTGAGTGAGCTGCTGCAGGTAAGACTTTAATGGCCACATTGCGCCCAAGCCGGGTGTCCTCGGCTTTGTAGACGATCCCCATCCCGCCGCCACCGAGTTTCTCTGTGATTTTGTAGTGAGAGATGGTTTAGCCGATTATGTCATTGAGTACGCGTCCCACGCACTCCCCCCGTAATCATCTGCGCGGGAAGATGCCCGGTGTCATTGTAAGTGATCAGTTGAGGCTTGCCCTCGCTGGGCACTAAGAAGCTTGTAATGCTTGCCTCGTATGTTTCCATCTGTACATGTGCAGTCAGGCGAACATCGAGTACTCTGCATACTAGTGCACGAATCAAGCCCCCGTGGGAAACGATGACCTCCTGCTGCATGGATCGAGGTGGTCGAAAGTAATGGTTCAGAGTGATATTAAGATTCTCCTTTCCAATGGCACGGATTTTCAGAGGGACAGCAATGTTCGGCGATCCAGTTGGGTGCACCTCATGCAAAAACGGCCTCTTATGCACCTTAAGACCACCCATCTGAGCGGCAATGATCTGAGCGGTTTCCACCGCCCGTCCCCAAGGACTGGTGTGAATCCTCTCAATCGGCCATAGCCTCAACTCGTTCAACCGTCTTGCCAGTCGCACCACCTGCTTTCGTCCCAGGGCGGTAAGCTTTCCACCGGACTCGCCCGGCTCATAATTCCCGTGTCGGACGAAGTTGAGGATCTTTTTAAACTGCGGCTGCTTCCTTTTCTGTCTTT
>JAZFTY010000226.1:0-2825 GCA_036446935.1 Acidobacteriota bacterium
CTATCACGCCCTTGGAGGTGAGGTTTATTCTGCAGCTTTCCTGATTCGAAGAATGCAGGAGATGGCCCGCATCCCCCTGTTCATTACCGCCGATCTGGAGGGTGGAGCCGGCCTGATTTTCCGGGGTGGGACACGTTTTCCCAAGGCCATGGCTCTGGGGGCAACTGCTGATCTGGCCAGTATCCGTCGAGTTGGAGAGATCACGGCTCTGGAGGCGAAAAGCCTGGGCATTAACGTGAATTTCTATCCCGTTGTGGATGTGAATAACAATCCTCGCAATCCCATTATCAACATCCGTTCTTTTGGTGAGGATCCGACACAAGTTGGTCAACAGGCAGCCGCTTATATTCAGGGGGTGCAGGAAAACGGGATTCTGGCCACCGCTAAACATTTCCCCGGACACGGGGACACCACGATCGATTCCCATCTGGACCTGCCGGTCATCGAGGTTTCCCGAGAGCGTCTTGAGCAAGTGGAACTACCCCCTTTTCGGGCCGCTATCCAGGCAGGAGTGCAAGTCATCATGACGGCTCATGTGTCGATTCCGGCCCTGGAGCCTGAAGAAGGTCTGCCGGCGACGTTATCTCGCCGCATCTCAACTGATTTGCTGAGGGACGAGATGGGCTTCAAGGGCCTCATTTTCACCGACGCTCTCAACATGGGAGGGATTCACGCGCGCTGGAAAGACGGGGATGCAGCCGTCCAGGCTATTCTAGCCGGTGCCGATGTGATTCTCTTTCCTCTATCGGTAAGGTCTGTTTTTCGGGGTCTTTTTCAAGCAGTAGGCCAGGGAAAGATCAGTAAGGAACGGTTGAACGATTCGGTACGTCGAATTCTGGAGGCCAAGGCCAGGCTCGGCCTTCACCAGGACCGTTTGGTCGACCTCTCTTCCATCGATCAGAAAGTAGGGTCTCCCGAATATCAGGAAGAGGCTCAAAGGATCATGGACCAGGCGATCACGCTGGTGCGTGACGAAAAGAACGTCTTGCCCTTTTCACCGAGTCGAAGGAGCACCGTGCTGCTGCTCACTCTTCTGGATGAGAGTCGTCCCAGGGAGAGTCGAGGGGACAACTTTGTGCGGGAGTTTCGTCGGCGCCATTCCCAGACCGTTCATCTGGAGGTACTTCCCCGTGCTTCGGGTGATGAAATCACATTGATCGAAGAGTTGGCCAAACACGTTGATTATCTGGTCGTGGGAGGTTACATTAAAACTGCCGCCTACAATGGTAATCTCGATCTCTCCGTGAATCAGCTCGAATTGCTGAAGAATCTTTCCCAACTCCGTCCACCCTTTGCCTTCGTGCTCTTCGGAAGCCCCTATTTGCTTTCCTTCGTTCCCGAATTACCCAGTTATATCCTCGCTTATGATGACCATCCCGGCGCCGAGCTGGCCGCCGTGAAAACGATTCTCGGAGAAACGCCCTTCCGTGGAAAACTGCCCATTTCTCTTCCCGAACTCTACCCCCTGGGACATGGTATTCAAAAATGAACCCGGAGCCTGATCGGCCTATCCAGGCCTCCTCCGGAGAAGTCCGGCTGCGCACTCTGGATACCATCGGTGAAATGTCTCAACTGGTCCATCTGCAGCGTGAGATTTGGGGATATGGCCAACCGGATACAGATTTTCCTTATCCCGCCCGAGCCCTTTTTGCCCTGGCAGAGAGTGGAGGCCACGTGGGAGGCGCTTTTCTCGACGATCTTCCCGTGGGGCTTTCGGTGGCCTGGAGGGGAGTGGACCCTGTTTCCCAGATGCCCTATCTGCACAGCCAATTGTTAGGGGTTCGAAAAGAGCACCGGCACCTGGGCATTGGATTTCAGCTCAAACTCTATCAGCGGGAGTTTGCCCTCAAGGCAGATTTGGAAGTCGTCCAATGGGTCTTCGACCCCATGCGTTCCGTGAACGCCAATCTGAATGTGCGCAAGCTGGGTGCTGTGATCCCCGCCTATCACCCGGACTACTATGGGTCGCTACAGAGTCACTTCTCCCGTGGACTGCCCAGCGATCGTGTTTGGGCTCACTGGTATGTTGCCTCCTCAAGAGTCCGACAGCGCCTCCTGCATCCTCTTCCCTTGCTCAAGCGGGAGCCGCCCCTGGTTCAGGTGATCCTATGGGGCACAGACGACGAGGGGAAAAAGGCCTTATTGGACCCCGACCTGGAGTGCTCTCAGCCTGAATTTCTGGTTGAGGTGCCTTATGACTTTGAAGCGATTTCTCAAGAAAACCTCTCACTGGCCGCGGATGGGCAGGCTAAGATCCGGACAGTCTTTCAACATTATTTCGATCAAGGATACCTGGCAGCGGATGTCCTGGTTGTTTCAGGTCCTCCGCGGCGCACCTTCTACCTGTTCACGAAGACACCTTTAAAGCAGGTCCTCAACCCAGATAATGTATAGGTTCTCTACTGCAGCGACGAAATCATCCGCCCTGTCTGCGCGACCCGCAAGCGGGTGCCCCCTCGTCGGCCTCCTCAACGTACCGTACAGTACGTTTGCGGGGGCCTCCGTCGCGCGCCTTGTCAGGTCGGCGCTTTCCTCGCTTCGCGACAAGAACCTATGCATCATCCGGGTTAAGCCTCAAGAATCCATCGGGAATTAGACGGATGGAATTCACGGCTCTTGATTACGCTGTCCTTTCCTTCTACCTCATCGCAAGCGCCGTTTTAGGGGCCCTGATCGGGAGGGGACAAAAGAATATCAATGACTATTTTCTGGCCGGCAAGCGGGTCCCTTGGTGGGCGATTTCCTTCTCCATCGTGGCCACGGAAACGAGTACGCTCACTTTCATCGGCGCCCCGGCCATCGCCTACACTGGAAACCTGACCTTC
>JAZFTY010000227.1:0-2136 GCA_036446935.1 Acidobacteriota bacterium
TAAAGGAAAACCACCTCGACAAAGAGGGCAACCAGCTCAATGATCCCAATCTTGATGATTGTGCCAATCTTTTTTGAGGCGAGTGCATCGGTCCAGGTGGAAAGCACAGCGTAGCTCCCCAGGATCAGGAAAAGCAGGAAAATAAAGAGAGGAATCCTGAGTAAAGTCTCCGAGAGCCCTCCACCGGTTAGGTTGGACAGAGTATCCATCACCAGAGGGGTGGTCACAAAGGTGAAAACCGTGGCTTCAATCACACACCAGATCAAAGTCAGCACCAGTGCTATCCAGGGGACACCCGCCTCGAAAACACTCACACCCAAATTCTTCAGGAGCTGGACGGGTATGAAAAATAAATCCTGGATGAGGACCCAAATCCCCACCACAAGCAATTTCAGGAAAGCCAGAATCGCCGTCGTCAGTACAAGCCGGAACTTAAGAATCCCTCCCCAGAATGAAAAGATGGCCTTGCCAAGGTCCCACCAGACCAAAAAGAAGGTAAGCACAAACTCAGTCCTCTGGGCGCGGAAAACGACGGAGAGCACACAGGGAATGGTCACCCAACAGGCCAGAACGATGGACAGAACCGGCAAAAAAAGAAACAACCTCTTCAAGAATGCGACCCAGAAGAGATCATCTGCTCCGAAGGCGAAACTCAAAATATCGTGCTGGAAAAGAAGAGGAAAAAATAAAAGGCTTAAAATGACTTTCCAAGCACCGGATGCTTCATTGAACATGGTCTCTCTATCTCCCCAAACATTGACGATCCTTTTTTTGGATCCACCCAATGGAGATTTCCGACTTTATTTGATTGCTGATCGGCGTCTACCTACCCTGTTCTTTTTCAGCTTCAATGCTAACTTCCATGGTAACAAATAGAAGGGGGCGTCCAAGGGGAAGGCCACTAAACCCGCTCACAGCGCGCAAAGTTCCAACGAAAACCCAGTTCCTGCTGGGGCGGATGAATCCGGAAGCCTAGATCAGCAGAGGAGACATTTAACGAAGGTGTCTTCCTTGACGCTCCTTGGCCTCGAATACTTGCATAGATATTGAGATAGGTATTCCGCAAAGGAACGAATGCGGAGAGGCACTTATTGACCTTCGGAATCCGTTGAGGTGAGATAGTTTGAAGCCTCTTTCAGACCCGGCACGGAATACTCGCTCCAGATGTTTTGGAGTTTTCGATATTGCTCGCCGGCCAAGGCTCGATTACCTAAGTCCGCATAAGCGCGCGCCAGTCCGCGAACGGACAAGGCCCGGTTGGGTTTGCGCAAGAGCTGCGTCTGGAAGAAGAGCACAGCCTCTTCTGCCTGGCCGATTTCCAAGAGAATCTCTCCGGCGAGCTCGTGCGCCGGCTTCACCGGGTTTGCAGCCCCCCGGGGTGGAGGCATGCTTTCGGCCAGCTCCACACCTTTCTTGATGTGCTCGATGGCGCCCATCCTGTCCCCTTTTGCCAGCGCGTCAAGGGCCTCGAGTTCATACTGCGCGACGCGCGTCGGTTTGGCCTGTCGGTTGAACAGCGACGTGTCCGCAGCTTGTTTGTCGGCTACCACACGGATCTGTCTGGCGGCCTTTTCGAGGGTCGTGTTGTCTCCGGCGTGGTACGCGCTGATACCGGTCGCCAGAAGCTCGTGTGTGGACGACTTCTCCGTCACCGGCTTCACGTCCCACGTTTCCGTCTCCACGACATAGCGCGCTTTCACCAGGGGCAGGGCCGACACACCGCGAGCTTGCGAGCCACTTTTCTCAGTCAGTTCCTCTAGCCTTGCGATCCAGGTCCTGGCCTTGGCGTAGTCGCCGCGCTGAAGATCCCCATACTGCCCCCAGTCGAGCGGGTGCACAGCATCACCAATGGGGTCTCCGGGCTCCCACAGGTTGATGGCCGCATCGTAAGCGGACTGGTTGGACATCGAGACCCGTTCCCACATGCCGCGCTGAATGAAGATGTGCGAAGGCATGTGACGCGCGTGCGGTACTGCTTCCGCAATCTCCGCGAAGCGATAGGCGGCGGGAAGCGCCAGCGGCGCGTGCACCGGGTCGTCGAAAGAATGAATGATGTAGTGAACGGCACCCGGATGATCCGGATTTCTCTCGAACACTTCCATGGCGATCGCTCCCGCCTCGACGTACATCCGAAAG